>JAZQLB010000177.1:0-10517 GCA_045542475.1 Lachnospiraceae bacterium
TATGAATGTAAGGCAAAGGGTGTTTTTAGAAACAAGAATCTTAAGCCTCTGGTGGGAGACAATGTAAGAATTGATATAATTGATAATAATAAGCTTTTGGGTAATATTATAGAGGTATTACCCAGAAGCAGTGAATTAATAAGACCGGCAGTGGCTAATATTGATCAGTCACTACTGGTTTTTGCCATGTCCGAGCCGGCACCTAATCTTAATTTATTAAGCAGATTTCTTGTTATGATGGAGCTCAATAATCTTTCTACCATTATCTGTTTTAATAAATATGACCAGTCCGACGAAGCCTTTGCAAAAGAGCTTCGCAGGGTATACGAGGGCAGTGGATGCAGAATTATTATTGCCAGTACTGTAACAGGCGAGGGTATGGATGAACTTAAGGAAGCTTTAGAGGGTAAAACCACCGCATTGGCAGGTCCATCAGGAGTAGGTAAATCCTCCATACTTAATTCTTTGATTCCGGAAGCAGCTATGGAAACAGGCAGTATTAGCGAGAAAATCGGGAGAGGGAAGCATACCACAAGGCATTCAGAGGTATTTGTTATCAATTCCTCCACGTATATTCTTGATACACCGGGATTTACTTCCCTGTCTGTTATGGCAGAAGAAAAAAATGAGCTTAGATATTATTTTCCTGAATTTGAGGAATTTGAAGGAAAATGTAGATTTAACGGCTGTGTACATGTTAATGAACCGAACTGTGCAGTTAAGCAGGCAGTACAGGACGGAATAATCAATAAAATTAGATATGAACATTATACAGAAATGTATAGTGAGTTAGATAAAAAGAGGGCTTACTAATGGAATACAGAACAATAATATCACCATCAATTTTAGCAGCAGATTTTGGTAATCTGGCAGAGGACATTAGAAAAGTAGACAAGGCAGGAGCAGAATATCTCCATATAGACGTTATGGATGGTCTCTTCGTGCCAAGCATATCCTTTGGAATGCCGGTAATAAAGTCTATAAGACCTGTTACAGACAGAGTATTTGATGTACACCTGATGATAAAGGAGCCAATCCGATATATCAAGGAATTTGCAGAGCTTGGGGCAGATATTATTACTGTTCATGTAGAGGCTTGTGAGGATGTAACGGCGACTCTTAAGCTTATCCGCGAATGTGGCGTAAAAGTGGGTATTACCCTTAATCCGGCTACTCCGGTATCTGCTATAGAGCCATATCTTTCATTGGTAGACATGGTTCTTGTAATGAGCGTTAATCCGGGCTTTGGCGGCCAGAAGTTCATTGAGACCTCACTTGATAAGCTTACCGAGGTGAAGAGCCTTAGAGAAAAAAATAATCTTACCTTCGACATAGAGGTTGACGGTGGCGTTAATTTCGATAATCTCCAGTTAATCCTAAATGCCGGAGCCAACGTAATAGTAGCCGGGTCTACTGTATTCAAGGGAAATGCAGAGGAAAATGTTAAGAGGATGCTAAGCAGATAATAATGTTAATAGAAGCCAAAGAAGTAGTGGTTTAACTACTAACTACGTATATTTAGTGAAGTGTAAATAAGAAAAGGAAATACTATGTTAATATAGGCAACCTTTGCCCTCGCCAGTACTTATGCAGCGTTTTTTGCTGCATTATGTACTGTTGCGTAGGGCAACAGAGCGAGAGCGTTTGCCAATATTAACACAGTATTTCCTTATTTCATCAAATCATTCTGAACAGGAGTATAGAATAATTCCCTCACTTCATCAGGCATTATTGTTTGTCCAAGAATCCACATAAGCTTAGTAACAATAGCTTCCGTAGTCATATCATAAGCCTCCATAAGCCGATATTTTTTCTTGATAACCTGACCAACCATATACACCGACATATCGCTGCCCTCATGTGGAACCTGAGTGGTCATAACCAAGGTCTTGCCACAAGCAATCCAGTCAGCAATAGCATCCATAAAATCCTCATTGTCATAGCATGGAATACCACCTACACCGAAGCTCTCTATTACAATGGCATCATATTTACTCTTAAGGAAGCTGAATATATCCGCATCCATTCCGGGAACCAGCCTTAATACAAAGACATTTGGATTAAGCTTGGTGTAAAAGGATGGGGCAGAAGCGGTAACCTTTTCTTTAATATAATATTTCACACGATTGTCTCTGACTATTGCAATCTCAGGAAAATCAATGCTCTTAAATGCATTAAAGCTCTTGGTGTGTGTTTTTCTGGCACGGGTACCAAGAATAACCTTGTTATCGAACACTATATGCACACCGCATGCTTTATCGTCACAGGCAAAAACAATAGCATTAGTAAGATTAACCCTGGCATCGGTATCAGGTAAATCAAGAGGCTTTTGGGCTCCGGTTATGACAATTGGTTTACGGCTGTTCTGAATCATATAGGATATAGCAGCACCGGTATATGCCATGGTATCAGTACCATGGGTGATAACAAAGCCATCATATGCATCATAGTATTTTTCAATACATTCTACAATAGCAATCCAGTGCAGATAGCAGATATTGGTGCTGTCTAAATTGAACAGCCCAAGCGTGGTTATATTGCATATATCG
This sequence comes from Lachnospiraceae bacterium, assembly GCA_045542475.1. GTDB lineage: Bacteria > Bacillota > Clostridia > Lachnospirales > Lachnospiraceae > CAG-882. The sequence goes on from JAZQLB010000177.1 coordinate 2,550, forward strand.
TGAACTATTGGTACATATTGTAAAATCTCCCCAGAGGTTATCTGGGGAGTTAATCCGTTATCTGTTGTGCGCGAGGCAATAGTGCCTCCTGTTGTTATAAGAAGTATATTTTTCATAAGACCTCGATATTTATACGTTGAAACGGAAGAGAATAACATCTCCGTCCTTAACTACATATTCCTTACCCTCAAGACCTACAAGACCCTTATCCTTAGCAGCTGCATAGGTTCCGCAGTCAAGTAAATCCTGATAATTAACAACCTCGGCACGGATAAAGCCGCGCTCGAAATCGCTGTGAATCTTACCAGCTGCCTGTGGAGCTTTGGTTCCCTTAGTGATTGTCCAAGCTCTTGTCTCCTGCGGACCTGCTGTTAAGTAGCTGATTAATCCAAGAAGAGAGTAGCTTGCCTTGATTAATTTATCAAGACCAGATTCGCTAAGTCCTAAGTCATCAAGGAACATCTTCTTTTCATCATCATCCAGTTCAGATATTTCCTCTTCAATCTTAGCACATACAACGAATACCTCACTGCCTTCCTCTGCTGCAAAGGCACGAACCTTATTAACAAAATCATTAGAAGCAGCATCATCTGCTAAATCATCCTCGTTAACATTAGCAGCAAAGATTACAGGCTTAGCTGTAAGGAGTGAGTAGGTTGAAAGGAATGCCTTTTCGTCATCATCATTAGGCTCAAAGCTCTTAGCAAGCTTACCTTCTTCAAGATGTGCCTTAAGTCGTTCAAGCAATTCAAGCTCCTTAGCCATAGTCTTATCATTTCTTGCTACCTTAGCAACCTTTGCGATTCTTCTTTCAAGAATATCAATATCAGAGAAAATAAGCTCAAGATTAATTGTCTCAATATCACGAAGTGGGTCTACAGAGCCGTCTACATGCACGATATTAGTATTTTCAAAGCAACGAACAACATGAACAATGGCATCCACCTCTCTGATGTGAGAGAGGAACTGATTACCAAGACCCTCGCCCTTAGATGCGCCCTTAACAAGTCCTGCAATATCCACAAATTCAATAGCAGCAGGAGTAATTTTTGCTGAGTCATAGAGGTCAGCAAGGAGCTTAAGTCTCTCATCAGGAACTGTAACAATACCTACATTAGGGTCAATTGTACAGAATGGGTAGTTGGCAGATTCAGCACCAGCCTTGGTGAGAGAGTTAAATAAAGTACTTTTGCCTACGTTTGGAAGGCCTACGATTCCTAATTTCATAATATATATAACCTTTCTTTTTCAGAATTTTGATTAGGGGCAAAAGGGTGCTTCGCACCTTTGTCATGGTATATATGGGTATGCAAACTTGTTTGTATACCCATATATACCATGACAAAATACACCGAAGGTGTTTTTGCCCCTAATTGAATTCCTTGTTTTGTAAAAATAATCACATTCTGAATAATAGTAGCATAATATGGGGAAAATTGCAAATATGAACAGCAGAATATGAATGCCGCCGGATTAATCGGCAATCCGGCGGCATTCGTGGGATGATTATGAAAAGATTAGAACTGTAATAAGCGGGTTACTTTCTGTTCTTCTTCCATTTTCTTCTTTGTGAAGAAGAGCTGATATTCGTTCAAAATACGCTTTTGCTCCTTCTCGGAAACAGCCTTGGCCATATCTAAATCTTCGATATTGCTTCTGGCAGCAGTGAGATTATGAGCAGCATAATCATTATAATTAATGGCATAAGTAAGAGCATTGCTCTGACTTCCGATAGAGCTTAATGACTTACTTACATTACTTATCGCTTCGTCAATGGTATCAATACTGAAATTGCCTGTAACATCAAAATTCTCAATTCCTAAAGAGGCTAATGTTGAATTGGCAGTCTGAATTGTCATACCATTACCACTAGGGTTAGTAGCAAGATTCCAATCTGCCTTGCTTCCATCCAAAAGCTCCATAGTATTAAATGTTGTATACTTGGCTGTGTCCTGAATAGAAGACTTAAGCTGATCAATCTCATCCTGCATGGCAGAAATATCATCTGAACTATATACAGCGGTGTTAGAAGCCTGAACGCTTAATTCACGCATTCTCTGTAAAGAACCCATGATGCTGTTAAGACCGCCTTCTGCAACAGCTAACATATCCTGACCTGCAGCAGCATTATTACTGCTTACCTCGTAACCATTAGACTGTTTCTTAAGACTCTCGGCAATGGATAATCCGGCAGCGTTATCAGCTGCACTGTTAATCTGCTTGCCACTTGCCAGCTGTGTATATATATTGTTATTAACATTAGATAGACTTGAAATTGACATATTAACACCTCCTTATCAAAAAGTCACACCAATGCACTATCTGTAACTATATTATATAGGAAAATAGTAATGAAGTCAATGCGGTTAAAAGAAGTTGAATAAATAAGATAATTGTGTTAGAATTGTACGGAAGTTATACATATTGGAGGCTAATATGAATACAACAATACGCTTTCCTCATTTAGGATTAACTCTCAATCCGGGAAAATCAATTAATATTTTGGGCTTGGATATAGCCTACTATGGAATTGTAATAGGTAGTGCCATGTTAATCGGAGCATTAATAGCATACCGTGAAGCAAAGAAAACCAATCAAAGTGTAGATGATTATATTGATTTTACATTATATACATTAATTGCTGCTATAGTAGGGGCGAGATTGTATTACGTAATTTTTGAATGGGATTATTTTAGTCAGAACCTTTTAGAGATATTCAATTTAAGAGGTGGCGGAATGGCAATATACGGAGGCGTAATTGCATCCATAATAACGCTTCTTATATTCACAAGGGTTAAAAAGCTTAATTTCTGGCTTATGGCAGATACAGCTATCCAAGGTCTTATTATTGGACAGGTTATAGGCAGACTAGGCAATTTCTTTAACAGAGAATGCTTCGGCGGATATACAGATAATTTTCTTGCCATGCAGCTTCCGGTAAGCGAAGCTAAAGGCATAACAACCGAGCTTCTTGAGAAAATGGTAGAAATAGACGGCACCAAATATATTCAGGTTCATCCAACATTTTTATATGAAATGCTGTGGAACCTGGGTGTCTATATAATAATGTGTCTCTATCGTAGAAAGAAAAAGGCTGACGGTGAAATCTTTGCCATCTACCTTGCAGGCTACGGCATAGGCCGATTTATAATCGAAGGCATGAGAACCGACCAGTTGATTATCAAAGGTCTCGGCATAGCAGCATCTCAGGTAGTATCGGTATTACTTGTAATAATAGCCATCGCTCTGGTAATCTACAAACGCCAAATTCTAAATAAATCCAAAAACCAGTAAAACTAAATACAGCAATCCCCAGACAAGAAAGCTTGTTTCAGCATCGCTGAAGCAAGCCTTTTTTGTCGTCCGGATTTTTCATATCTCTCATTTGAGCTGGTGAAACATTTCTCAATATATATGCCCGTAAATTTTATCCCTTCCGGTGCCATAGATTTTCTTAGCGTATGAGGTTGGTGGGCGGTGGCGGGTCTTGGGGTGCGACTATGGCAGTGAATTAGTATTCTTTGGTATCCCGTCTAAATCCAGCATAATTCGGCCACGGAAGGCCGAATAGGGGCAACGAGGCAGGATGCCGATTTTGCCCCGTATGCGTCCGGTATCACAACCTGACACCGGGATACCTAAGAATACTTATTCACGTACATCGGAGCACCCCAAGACCCGCCACCGCCCACCAACCTCATACGCTTAGAAAATCTTCTCCACCGCAATCGATAAAAATCCCCACCATACTGGGAAATCCCTCCACCACGAAAAATAAGCAAAAAGTACTTGATTTTATACGGATAAGTGTGTAAAATGGGTTTATAAGTGGTGAAAAGTAGAGGATTGTGGTAAAAAGTGGTAGATTTGCAGCTTTTTTAGTGCCATAATTAAGATACCAAGGCAGAAAGGCGGTGAAATCCAATGTTCATGGGTGAATACAGTCACTCAATTGATGCGAAGGGGCGTTTGATTATGCCTGCTAAGTTCAGAGAGCAGTTAGGTGACGAATTTGTAGTTACCAAAAGCCCGGATAAGTGTCTGTATGTATATACCAATGAGGATTGGAAGAACTTCGAGGAGAAGTTAGCCGAATTACCGATTATGCATAAGGAGACAAGACAGTTCGTTAGATTTTTTCTTGCAGGTGCAGCTACCTGTGAAGTGGACAAGCAGGGCAGAATATTAATACCAGCAGTACTTAGAGAATTTGCCGGGCTTGATAAGGAGGTTATTCTTGCAGGAGCATCTAAGCGAATTGAAATCTGGAATAAGGACAAGTACCTTGAAGACCAGGCGGCATACGAGGATAACATTGATGATATTTTTGCTAACATGCATTCATTTGGATTTAGTATTTAAAAAGGAGATAGGTTATGGCATTTGAACATGTGTCAGTACTTCTTAATGAAACAATAGACAATCTTAATATTAAGCCGGATGGAATCTATGTGGATGGAACACTTGGAGGAGCAGGGCATTCATATCATATTTGTGAGAGACTTGGTGAAGGTGGCAGGCTTATCGGTATTGACCAGGATGAGGATGCTATTGCGGCTGCAACTAAGAGACTTGAGCCTTTTGCAGATAAGGTAACCATAGTAAGAAATAATTACAGCAATATCCGTCAGGTGCTTAATGAGCTTGGCGTGGATAAGGTGGATGGCATCCTTCTTGATATCGGAGTGTCATCATATCAGCTGGATACAGCCGAGAGAGGATTTACCTATAAGGAAGAGGATGCACCTCTTGATATGAGAATGGATAACCGCCAGACCCTTACAGCAGAGATAATTGTTAATGAATATAGTGAGAATGAACTTTTTAGAATTATAAGAGATTATGGCGAAGACCAGTTTGCAAAGAATATTGCAAAGCATATTGTCAGAGTAAGAAACGAGGGAAGAATAACCACTACCGGTCAGTTGATTGAAGCTATTAAGGCAGCAATTCCGATGAAGTTTCGTGCTACCGGCGGACATCCTGCAAAGCAGACCTTTCAGGCAATAAGAATTGAGGTTAATAAGGAGCTGGATGTTCTTAATAATTCCATTGATGATATGATAGAGCTTCTTAATGATGAGGGAAGACTTTGTATTATAACCTTCCATTCTCTTGAGGACAGAATTGTTAAGACAAGGTTTAAAGGAAATGTAGATGTATGTACATGCCCGCCAAGCTTTCCAGTATGTGTGTGTGGTAACAGACCTAAGGGAAAGATAATTACAAGAAAACCAATTGTACCATCTAAGGAAGAGATGGAGATAAACAAAAGATCAAAAAGCTCGAAGCTCAGAGTATTCGAAAGAAAATATAATTTGTAATTTTTGATTAGATTGGAGGCCAGGGATGGCAAAGAGAGATTTTTATACAGAGGAATACGTGTCTGATAATCTTGCACGCAAGCCTGTTGAAGTGTACGGAAATACAGTTAGAAAGCTTAATACACAGCCGGTAAGAAGAGAGGTTCCGGACCAGACACCGGACATTGAAAGAAGAAAGGCACCATCTGTAAAGGAAGACAAGCACAAGGGACTTGCATCAAGCTTCGGTTTTGCATATGCAATGCTTTTATCGCTTGCAGCGGTAGCTGTTTTTGTTTCATTAGTTCAGTACATAGCAGTTAATGTTGAGGCAGGTCAGAAGGCTAAGCAGATTAGCACTCTTCAAAAGGAACTTTCGACAGCAGTTATGGAAAATGATAATTATGAGATGAGCATTAATTCATCAATTGATTATGATTATATTTTTCAGGTTGCTACAGAGGAACTGGGGATGGTATATGCATCACAGAGCCAGATTGTAACTTATGACAGTAAGGAAAGCGAATATGTAGTTCAGTATAAGGATATTAATTAGAAATAATGAAAGAGATTAATAACGAACGTACAGAAGAGAAGAATAAAAAGAAAGAATTTGAATTTGTAAAAAAGATAAAATCAAGACAATTTCTACTGAGGATGAAAGGCAAATTACTTTTCATTGTAGCCTTAGTAGTTATTGTGTTGATTTTTCTTGTTGCTGTTATGACTGGTATAAGCAGGGACAGTAAGGATAGGTATACCCAGAAGGTTTTTGATAACCTGAAATATAAGAATAGTGTCATTCTTGCAAAAAGAGGAGATATAACAGACAGAACGGGTACGGTTTTAGCATATTCAAAGATGGTATATAATCTTATTCTTGATCCAAATGCATACTGGCTTGATGATACGGACAAGCAAAAGAATATTGATGTACTGGTAGAATGCTTTGGCTGTGATAGAAATGAGCTGCTTGAGATTTTTAATTCCTATGAAGGTCAGAACTGTGCATATAAAAGGTATATCAGATATCTTACATATGATGAGATACAGCAGTATCTTCAGATAGCAGAGAGTGACAGGGAAATTATTGCATCATGGCTTGAGGAAGAATATATAAGGGAATATCCTTATTCTATGCTTGCATCGCATGTAATCGGTTATGCATCCGAGAGTACAGGTGTTATTGGTATTGAGAGCTATTATAATGAGTATCTTACAGGAACTAATGGTCGTGAGTATGGTTATGTTGGTGAAGAGTCTAATCTTGAAACCAATGTAAAACCGGCTATTAACGGAAGTACTGTAATGCTTACAATAGACAGCAATATTCAGCGTATTGTTGAGAATAAGATAAGAGAATTTAATGAGGAATACGGCTCAAAGGCAACCGCGGTTATCATTATGGACCCGGACAATGGCGAAATTCTTTCGATGGCTCAGTATCCTACCTTTGATTTGAATAATCCAAGTGATCTTACGGCTTATTATACGGCGGAGGAGATTGCAGCAATGGATAATGAGGCTACTGTAGATGCGTTATATGATATATGGTCTAATTACTGCGTATCAGAGATATATGAACCGGGGTCGGTGTTCAAGGCTTTTACTGTAGCATGCGGAATTGAAGAAGGCATTATAACAGGTGATGAGCTGTATATGTGTGATGGCTATGAAGAGGTTCAGGGAACCAAGATAAGCTGTGCTGTTACAGAGGGTCATGGTGAGCTTAGTGTAAGCGGAGCTCTTGAACAGTCTTGCAATGATGCTCTTATGCAGATGTCATATCTTATTGGAACAGATATGTTTTCAAGATACCTGACCCGATTTAACTTTGGCTCAAAAACAGGTATAGATTTACCATCGGAGGGATATGGTCTTTTGTATAATGCAGAGACAATGACTTCCATAGACCTTGCAACCAACAGCTTTGGTCAGAATCTGAATGTTACGATGATACAGCAGGCGGCAGCCTTTTCGTCACTTATTAATGGCGGATATTATTATCAGCCACATTTGGTAAAGAAAATATACAGTGCTTCAGGAGAGACCTTGATGGAGAACGAGGGAACTCTTATAAGGAATACTGTATCTGCGGAGACCTCTGAGCTTACGAGACAGTATCTTCAGAATGTTGTTGATTTGGGAACAGGCGGCTATTTAAAGATAGCAGGTTATACAGTAGGCGGTAAGACGGGTGCCGCCGAGAAGCAGCCAAGAGATAAAATGCATTATCTTATTTCCTTCATCGGTTTTATGCCTGCGGATGACCCGGAGATAGTATTTTATGTAGTAATAGATGAAGCACAAGTAGAGGATTTTTCTACCTCAAGAGCAGCACAGGAGCTGGCAAGAGATATTATGCTGGAGCTTATTCCATACCTTGAAATCTATCCTGAGGATGAAGAATATGAAATAAATATTGGCAAAGAGGAAGAAACAGAGTCGGAAAGTGTGACAGAGCTACAGACGGACGAGTTTGGAAATATTATTGAGACCACTGCTGACGAAGGTTCTTCAGAGGAGCATGTGCAGACTGATGATATGCTTTCGGAGGAAAGCCAATCTTCATCAACAGATAATCCGGAGCAAGATATGCAGGAGCAAACGGAAGACACAGGTGAGGGAGTAACAGAAGCAGTAACCGAAGCAACAGAATATTCTC
>JAZQLB010000178.1:0-2776 GCA_045542475.1 Lachnospiraceae bacterium
TTGAATCATTATAATATTCAACACCTTCAACCGTTCTGACATATTCAATTCTATGTTCAACGGACTTAAAATTCTTAATAGTCTCTCTGATAATCTCTACAGGCACTCCCATATTAACAGCAATAGCTGTCGCTGCCATTACATTCTCATGATTATGGGCACCAAATAAAAGCATATCCTTAACATCAATTATTTCAATATCATCCTCACCATTGGTATATCTGATAATATCACCATCCATGTATGCACCATGGCTGACCTTATTAAGACGTGAAAAATATACAGGTGTTGCACTTGTCACTTCACCAAAAGCTCTTAATACCTCGTCATCATAATTAAGAACACAGAATTCTGACTCAGTCTGATTAGCAGCAATCTTTTCCTTAACCTGTGCATAATTTTCCATTGTGTAATGTCTGTTTAAGTGGTCCGGCGTAATATTAAGAATTGCACTCACCTTTGGTGTAAAATCATATACTGTCTCTAACTGAAAGCTGCTGATTTCTGCTACTGTTACCGACTCATTGGTAGTATTCAGCACCTCCGCAGTATATGAATTACCTATATTACCTACCACATATGCAGCCTTTCCCCATGCCTTAATTATTTCTCCCACAAGGCTGGTAGTTGTAGTCTTTCCATTAGTTCCTGTAATCGCTGCCACAGTACCCTTTTCGTAATTATATGCCAGTTCAATTTCTCCCCAAACTGTCTTACCTGCTGCTTCAAACGCCTTAACTATTGTACTGTCTATAGGTACACCGGGACTAATAACTGCTAAATCAATTTTAGCTATAAGCACCTGTGTCAGTTCTCCTATAACTATATCTGCATTTACATTATCAGGAAGCTTCTCCTTAACTGCTTCTATTGTAAGCTTTGTATTTTCGTCAAATAAAACAGCATTTGCACCAACCTGATTCAAAAGCTTAACAGCACCTATACCGCTTACTCCCGAACCTACTACAACTACTGTTTTCCCTCTAAGTTCCATAACAATCCTCCATCTTTATGGCAAAATATATAACACCATAACATAGTGTCTCTTTATATACTATACTCTTATTTATTTAAAAATTCAACCTGTCTTCTCAATTCCAAGATAGGGCAGAATGTTTTCAAACACCTCTTTTATTACTGGTGCTGCAATTGTTCCTCCGTAATATACCCCCTGTGGCTCATCAATTATACACATTGCAATTACCTGAGGGTCATCCGCAGGTGCAAAGCCGATAAATGAGGCTATATACCTTTGGGCACTTCTTGGCAGTTTCTGTGAGGTTGCTGTTTTTCCACCAATCCGGTAACCTTCTATATAACATTTATTACCTCCGCCCTCTGCGACTACTGCCTCTAAAAGTACCTTCATGGTATCACTTGTTTCCTGTGAAATAACATTTTCCACAGTCTCATACTGAAATACATTTTCCACACCCTCTGAATTAACTGTTTTTATAGCAAAATGAGGTGTTACCAAGGTTCCACCATTAATTATGGCACTCGTTGCCCTGAGTAATTGTAACGGAGTAATCTGAAATGACTGTCCAAAGCTCATGGTAGCAAGCTCGACTTCCTTTACATTTTCTCTTTTATGTATTATCGTTCCTGCTTCTCCAGGTAAATCCACACCACTTTTTTCAAGGAGCCCCAGCTTTTCCATATATTCAAAAAAAGCATCTGTTCCCACTCTGCTTCCCCATGTTATAAATGCTGGATTACAGGAATTCATAAGTGTCTGCGCAAAGGTCTGTGAGCCATGTCCATCTGTATCATGACATCTTATTGTTCTTCCTCCAACAGTAAGATTCCCCTTACAATAAAAGCTGTCAGACAGACTTGCCACTCCCATTTCCAATGCTGCTGTTGCTGTAATCATCTTAAAGGTTGACCCCGGCTCATAGGTATCATTAATACAGAAATTACGCCACATATTATTAAGTAAATCCATCTGCTCCTCCTGACTAAGACTGCTCTCAGTCTGATACTCTTCAATAAGTGTATATGGAGCATCCAGATTGTATTCAGGAACACTTACCATTGCATATATTTCTCCATTATTAGGATTCATAATTATAATGGATACACTTTTTGCACCCTTGGCTTCATATGCCTTGTAAGCAGCCTGCTGTGCATAGCACTGTATATTATAATCAATGCTAATAATAAGGTCATCTCCCGGAACGGGTTCAACTCTCTCTTCCCCTGCCGCATTCAGCTCATTCCCTGCCGCATCCGTCAATGTAAGAATAAGACCGGCTTCCCCCTCCAATTCCTCATCATAATATACCTCAAGACCAAGTATGCCCTGATTATCGCTTCCCGTAAAACCTATAATTTTTGAAGCAAGATTCATATAAGGATAATATCTCCTGCTGTCCTCATCCACCTTGACACCATCAAGATTATATTCTCTTATTGCATCTCCGATTTCTTTTGAAACATTAGTCTTAATAGTTTCCATGGATGATACCTTATATACCTTTTCAGCAACTCTTTCCCTATCCATACCCAGCTCGTTACTCAGAACATCAATGACCTGTTCCGGATCTGTAAGCTGGGCATGAATAACCGATATGGTACATACTGTTTTGTTTGAAGCAAGTATCGTTCCGTCACGGGATATTATACAACCTCTGGCAGCCTTTATTCTTCGCTCACGCTCATGAAGCTCATCCGCCAGTTCTCCATAATATTCCGACTCGCATATCATTATATGTGCCAGCTCTCCCATCAGTAAAAATATAATAATTGTACATATTATTACTGTAATATAAAC
>JAZQLB010000179.1:0-5925 GCA_045542475.1 Lachnospiraceae bacterium
ATTTGAAGCGTGTTACTGCGCCTTTATTTGTATCACCTGAATCAGGTCTTAATGATAATCTTAATGGAGTAGAGCGTCCGGTAAGCTTTGGCGTTAAGGAAACAGGAGATAAGCCATTAGAGATAGTTCATTCTCTTGCCAAGTGGAAGAGAATGGCTCTTGGAAGATACGGCTTTAGAAGTGGCGAGGGTCTCTATACAGATATGAACGCTATCAGAAGAGACGAGGAGACAGATAACATCCATTCTATCTTCGTTGACCAGTGGGACTGGGAGAAGATTATTGATAAAAACGAGCGTACCCTTGCTACCCTTAAGGATACTGTTAAGTCAGTATATGAGGCTCTTAGAATATCAGAGAAATACATGGCTAACAAATACGACTACATAAAGTGCATTCTCCCAGAGGAGATTACATTTATTACAGCTCAGGAGTTGGAGGATATGTATCCTGACTGCACTCCAAAGGAGAGAGAGTATAATATTACCAAGCTTAAGGGTGCGGTATTTATTCAGGGAATTGGCGATAAGCTGGCATCAGGCAAGCCTCATGACGGCAGGGCTCCGGACTATGATGACTGGACACTTAACGGAGATATTATGGTATATTATCCGCTTCTTGATATTGCCCTTGAGTTATCCTCAATGGGTATCAGAGTAGATGAGGAGGCGCTTAAGAACCAGCTTGAAAAGGCAGGCTGTACAGACAGAGCGGAACTTGCTTTCCAGAAGTCACTACTTGAGGGTAAGCTTCCTTACACAATTGGCGGAGGTATAGGACAGTCAAGAATCTGTATGTTCTTCCTTCGTAAGGCACATATCGGCGAGGTACAGGTATCAAGCTGGCCTGAGGAGATTATGGAGTATGCGGCTGAGAGAGGCGTAACTATTCTGTAAGATATGTTTGGTTTACAGCCCGGTAACAGAGCTTTTTGTTACCGGGTATAATTATCAAAAAATGAACATAGCCGGGTGAAAAGATGCTTTTTTCAAAAAAATAAAAAAATTTAAAAAAAGTACTTGCATTTTTCTTGGACATGATATATAATCAATTTCGTTGTAGCGCTTCAGCTAACACATTGGGCTATAGCCAAATGGTAAGGCACTGGACTCTGACTCCAGCATTTCTAGGTTCGAGCCCTAGTAGCCCAGTTAAGAGCAGGTCATTATGACCTGCTCTTATTTTAGTTCATCGCTTAACATGTGAGTAATTTTCTTTTTTCAGTAATTATTTTGAATCTATAATTATTCCACTTCTTTCCAATTGATTTATTTTGTAGTTGTAACAATAATTTATTATATATGGGCGAAAGCACCCTTTTGACACTCTAATAATTTTATATAAAAAAGTTATGGATAAATTAATGTAGTTGAGTTAATATGTTTATATTAGTGAGAAGGTGGTGTGTACATGGGGCAGTGTTTGGATTTAAAACGACAATTATTATGTAAAAAAGTAGAGGAATGTCTATACACACATGAAGAGATATATTCCGGATTATGCACAGAAGTATTTTATGATAGACTTCGGTGGGGAGCGCGTGAGGTAGAGATGCTGCTTATGGACTCTATATTGCAAAGAGCGGGAATTGATACAGAAAAATATGAGAATATAGTTTCAAGGATGGAGTATGAGATTATATATACTTTGGATTTAATTGTTGAGAGTATAGATAACGCAAGTAAGGATGTATATGAATATATACGAAAATATGAAGAATTAACAAAGGGTTATCCAATAGTATATTTACAATTAAAGGGATTGCTAGAAGCTATGTGTATGCTTTATATAGATAAGGAATCTGTAAAGGCGGAAGAAAAATTATTAAATACAATGAAAATGACAATAGCTGATTATAATATGGATTCAAATGCGATACGTCCGTTTTCTTATATTGAATTTGTAATTCACACATTGCTTATACATATTTTAGTGTCTGAGAATAGGCAGATTAATGTTGAAAAGGAAATGAGCTTAGCCGGATATATGCAAAATCGATATGAGGGTATTGGTTTTGTAAGAGTATTCGCATATTACGCATATTATGTGGGGAAGGCTGCAATAAGACAAGGAAAGCAGGCAGACGCTCATGCAATTTCATCAAAGGCAATTTTGTATTTAAAGAAGTCAAAGAGGCTATATAATGTACGAAATTTACTTGATATATGGACAAGAACGGCAGAAGCGTGCGAAGAGCGGAATACGGCGTTGTGGATTAAGGCACAATATGAAGCAATGTATGCGGAATTTGGAGCTGAAAAAGAAAGTGTATCATGGTGTATTCCTTACGCCTCAAACGAAGTATATTCTATTGATGAGGTTGTGAAAATCAGAAGAAAGGCAGTTGGCTTAAAGCAGGAAGAGTTGGCGGAAGGTATATGTACCAATAGAACAATAAGTAATATTGAGCAGGGAAGGTATAATCCTAAACCTACTAAGAGAGCAAAAATTCTTAGTAGACTTGGAATTAATTCAATGTGCTATGGTGAAGTAGAGACGGCAGATTATGATATTTACAAAGAGGTAGTCAAACTTAGCAGGTATATTAATGATTATAAGTGGAAGGAATCCCGAGAGCTCTTTGCTGCTATAAAGAAAAGGCTTCCTGATACGACTGTTAATCGACAGTATATAATGTTTCATGAGTATGTTATTGACAGTATACGTGGGAATAAGAATAGAGAGAATGTTAATTATATATCGGATTTAATTGCAGCAATAGAGAAAACCTGTAAGGTTTGGCAAAAGGATGTACAGTGGATATATAGTGTCATGGAGACTAATATTTTACTTAATATTGCTAATGTTCACATAAAAAATGGCAGGCATGAAGATGGGATTGCTATATTCAAAAAGGTTACTAATTTTTATGAAGAACAGAAGCTGGGAATACGGCATTTTGTATCTCCTTGGTCAATGATGAATTACATGTTGGGCAGTTATTTGGGAAATGGCACTGATGTGGAGGTTGCACTAGCTGTTACTAAAAAATATATTGATAAGGAGCTTAGCCATGGAGGAAGTGCTTTGATGGCAAAAAAAATGTATGACATCGGTTGGGATATAGAGAAAATGGAGAATGAAAAAGGCATTCCATATAGAGATGGAATGCCATATATGAAATATTCATATGCATTAGGACTTCTTATTAATGAAAGAGCAATTGAAATTGTTAATAATAATGTAAAGAAAAAATATGGTATTACAAAGATTCTCTAGGGCTATCGTTATGTTCATCTTCAATATAGTCAGAACAGATGGATATATCAGAATCATTATTAAAAGTTACACTGCATAATGCAGTAAACATTATAATACCAGCTGTCCCAATTAATAAAGCAAATTTGTAGATTTTTTTCATAAGTACCTAAAGTAAATTAATGATTTGTGTGTAGCTTGATTATAAATAGTAAAAAGCAATCTCATTGGAAAAAAGCAGAAAAAAATTTTATTTTTTTCCACTTTTTTCCAATGGAGGAGTTAAAGGGGAAGTATAATTAGGGGGTATTAGGTTTAATACAACAAGAATCAATATAAGCTTATTTTGAACAAATTATTAATTTATACAAAAAAGGAGAATTAAAATGAAACTGACAAAGAAATTACTTATTTTATTGCTTGTGATATGCCAGATGTCATATAGTGTTAATCTATTTACAGTAAAGGCAGCAGATACAATCGCAGATGAATTTAATCCAAATGGTTCAGGCGTTGTCTGGTCGTAGGATTGCGTTGAAGGTTGGAGCTGGAATGGGTATCATGTTCATTTTTTGATACATTGTTATCAGCAGAAAAGGAAGATACATATATTCAGTATACATATAATGAAGATGGGACAAGAGCCTCTAAACAGGTAAATGATACAATTACTTATTATGAATATGACGAAAATGAAAATCTTATATCGGAGACAACACAGGATGTAAGAATCGAATATACATATTCTTTTTCAGAAGAGGGCTATTCATACTACATGTCGGGTTTTGTATATGATGGAATAGAGTACGAATATGTATATGAGAATGGAATAATTACAGGAATCAACTGTAATGATGAGCAGATTGCCAGATACGAGTATTTTAATGATATATATGAAGTGGCATTAGGTTTGGATGAAAATAATAATTGGGTGGATAAAACGGATTGTGAAGATTTTATTGGAAATATTAATCCAATTAGATTTACAGGGTGCTATTATGATAAGGAAACTGGCTGGTATTATAGTGGAAGATATTATAGTGCAGGCAGCAGAAGATTTGTTGATGGTGTAAGCCCAAGCCGTGCAGAGGAGTTGAAGCTGGAGTATCCAGAGTATGAGGTTGCAACAAAAACGTATACATATGGTATTAATATTACTAATTCATTTGGAAGGGCCACTACGATTACAGAGGGTGAAGCAATAGCCAGGGTTATTTATTTGGAATCAAGCGTATATACAGAAGACCAGATATGTGTTGCATGGGTAATAAAAAATAGAATGAATAGTTCAGATTTTCCTTCAACAGCTTATGAGGTAATAAGTCAGGTGGAGGATGATGAGGCACAATTTACAGCATTTGTAGATCCTAAGTATACGAACTTTAGTTCGGAAACGTGTAATGCAGAATTGTGGGCACATGCGAATTATCTTACATATTGCTTATTATCAGGAAGCATGCCACAAAAGCCATCAGTTAGCTGGAGTTCATATACAGAAAAATATAATGTATTTTGTTCGAAAGAATGGAATTATTAATGTAGGAGATAATTAGTTATGTAATATAGGTGAGAAAGGTGGAAATATGAAAAATGATAAAAAAATTTTGGTGCTTATATTGATTTTTACAATAACATTCACCGCTTGTAATACTCAAAATGTTGATATTATTAATGGCAATACTGATACAATGGAAAGCAATAATGAAGAACTCTATACAGAGGAAACTGGGAGTGAAACGGAACCGGTAACAACTGAGACAGAGTCGGTAACAACCGGGATAGTTAATTCAGAACCAGCAATAAGATCCTCGGAAACAGATTATATCCCACCTTGCCCCACATTTGCCGATTTTACTGCCCTGCACTATAATGACGAAGCTGCCGGAAAAGAAATGATATATGAATATAATGAAGCTCTTGGAAAATGGGAATGTGTATTTATCTATGGAGATGTAAGGGTTATTAGCGCGAAGAGTGGTAATGTTCGAATTGAATACGAAGGCAAAAGTATCGAACTTCCTTGGACAATACAGCTTACGGGTACAGGGGAAGGTTTAGGTATATACAAACAGGATGTTAATGGGGATGGAAGCGAAGAGATAATATTTGCACCGTACATAAGAGAAGCGCATCCGATATTTATATTTGATTTGGCTAATTGGGTCGATTTGTCACCATACTATTGTAATAATAATGGTAAAATGTTACATAATGGAGTGTATTTGAATGAGGAATACACCAAGATAATGCTGGAGACTTTAGAGGCTGTTCTCAATAGAGATGGATATTCATATGAGTTTACATTAAGAGAAGATGGAAGCTTAAACATAAGTAACAATATGAGGACATCATTGGATGAAAACGGAATTTTACACGTTCACTATTATAGGAAGTCTATTCAGAGTGAATGGGGCTTTTCGGCAGATTTTGTTTTTGATGAGAATGGTTGTGATATGATTAATGCAGAGGCAAATACGAGGTATAGCAGGTATCAGGAGCTGCTCAGTAAGAGAACGGAGAACAGTCTTGAGCCGGCAGTAAGTTATAATGATGAAAAGAGGAAATATAATTTTATTTTTACCAAAGATAATGTAAGCGTTAAGTTTGAGACAACACCGAATACAATAGTTGGTTATCTTACTATAGAATATGATGGTCAAGAATGTCCTCAGGAGTGGTATGCCAGACCGGATGCTTCAACAGAGTTATACTTTGAATTGCAGGATG
>JAZQLB010000180.1:0-4625 GCA_045542475.1 Lachnospiraceae bacterium
CTTCTGTTATTTTAACTCTATTTTCTCTATAACCGGTTCTGTTGCTGCCGATATAATTATTCCTATATCACTTCTTACCTCCCCGGCTTCAATTGTTGCATTATATTCTGCTGGTATCAGTCTGATTATATTCCCATCTGCCTCTGCATTACAGCACCAGAACTGCGATATACTCACATTCTGATTAAAGGTAAGCTCCACACACCAGTTATCTACTGCAATACTTCCTAAATTGCTAAGCTCAATACCATACTGTGAGAACACCTCTCCATCGCTTCCCCAGCCATTACTTTTTGCTGCGGTTGCCACGCAATTCTCTACAGACTGCTGTGAACTATGCTTTTCTGTGCTCTGGGTTGTTGCCTGCTCGGTCTGTTGCCATGAGTTCTCCTGCGAGCTCTGCTGTGACTGCATTTCTGTACTACTGTTATTCTGTGACGGTGCAAGCTGTACAGAGCTATCCCTTCTTGCCTGTAATATGCCCTTATACCACCTTCCGGATTCTGACAGTTCATCCTCACTCCATCCGTTTGTTTTCTGGCAATAGTTTGAAATAAATGCTGAAGCCTCATTTTTATTTGACAAATTCCATGCAAAATAGCTTATTCCATATCCATCAAGAGTATTAATCCAAGTATTACCCTCACTAATATTATTAGCCCCTGCACCGGATGCATCACATATTCCAAATTCCGTTACCATTATCGGCAGACCTGCATTAACGGCTGTTATTAACTTATTTCTAAGGCTGTCCCTATGTGTATCCGCATAAAAATGTAATGCATACATAATATTACTGTAGCCTGTAATCGGATTCCCTGCTGCAATATCCACATCCTGCGACCAGGTTGGGGTTCCCACAACAATTACTGCATCAGGACAATTATTCTTAATAATTGGAATAATTCTTTCTGCATAGCTCTTTATATCGTTCCATGAGGTTCCACCATTAGGCTCATTACATATTTCATAGATAATATTACCATAGTCCTTATATTTATATGATACCTGTTCAAAAAAATCTGCTGCCATGTCTGCATAGGTATTAGGATTACCATCACTTAGTATATGCCAGTCAATAATAATATACATACCTAGCTCGGTAGCAGCCTGCACTCCTGTATCAATGAGATTAAGCAGATTCTGCCTGTCAGCATCACTTCCCTGACAATAGCCTCCCTCTCCTGTATACATGGCAAGTCTCATGGCATTAGCACCCCAGCCATCCCTTATTTCCTTAAAGGCATCATAATTAACATACTGTGGAAACCAGCTAAGACCGTGAGTACTTACACCTCTAAGCTGGAAGGCTTCACCATTAGTATCCACAAGCTGTGTTCCGCTCACACTAAGCTTACCATGAGCCTCATAAGGTGTTCCGGCTGCTATTGTCGGCTCTGTTTCTTCCTCAACCGCAACAGGCTGTGTCTCTTCCTGCACCGACTTTGTGGTTGTTTCTTCGGTTGTTTCTTCAGTTGCTTCTATAGTGGTTTCTGATACCTGCTGTTGTGTTACACTTGTCTCATTTGTTATTTGCTCTGTAGAGACAGCGACACTTATCGTTTCACTTACAGTATCTTTTACAGACTCTGATGTCACATTCTGCCAAGACTGCTCATCATTAGTCTCTGAAGGCTGTATCTCTGTCTCATTCCCCCCCTCAGACTGTGTTTCCTCAGACATAGTCTCCTGCTCATATAAGGTGCTTTGAGCCAAATCCGTCTCCCTGCTTTGCATACTGTCTCTGCTCCTGCATGCAGTTAACAGCAGCATTATAACTATCAATAATATATATATCCTTATATGCTTTTTTACCATAGTGCCATCCCCTTTTTCGTAATGATTATATGGGTAATTATGCCATAAAAAAGCCGCAGTGTAAACAAAATCCCCTTAATATCCAATAGCATTTGTATTGAATATCAAGAGGATATAAGGCTTTAAAATAAGCTTTAATTACCGGCACTTTCATACCGGTTAACACCAAATTTGAAATATCCATATGCTACTGCAAATGCTGCTACTGCCACAATGCATTCCATTCCTACTGTCATAAATAATGACTCTCTTGTAAGAAAATATTTTGCCGGAATAAACGCAGTAAAAGCAAAGGGCAGAACATAGCTTAATACCACATTAACTGAACGCGAATATATGGTACTTGGATATTTTGCAAAATCAGACATATTATATGCCATGTAAAGCAGATTGTAACAATCCTTCATAAAAAAAGCATTGGATGCAAAAAAAAGCTTAACTGACATATAGATAATCGCTCCTGCAATAACTGCAATAATAAAAATTAGCAGCGATAATAATGTCATTTTCATTCCCAACCGATTTCCTGCATATATAACTAACAGAATTCCCACCGCTACCTCGCCAATTCCATCTACCTGACAACGCTCCACTAGTATCTGAAATAAAGGATTAATCGGTCTTAACAGATATCTGTCAAAACTCCCCTCCTTAATTGTCTTTCTCGTAAAAGTCCACAGATAATCCGTAAAAAAATGGTCAATTCCTCTTGGAATCTGCGCAAAGCCATATATAAAAACAAGTTGATAAAAGCTCCAGCCATTTAAGCTTGGAATTCTCTCAAATACCAGCTGTAAAAACACAATTCCAAGCACCTGATTTAAGAAAAAGCCCATAAAGCCCATGAAAAAATCCAGCTTTGACTGCATCAGTTTTTTTAAATACTGCTGCATAAAAATCTTATACAGATACAGATATCTTTTCATTCCTAACCTCCCAGCACCGTAAGTCTTTTGATTGCTTTTTTCCAGAATATACTGCTTATTAAAAACAATGCCATAACCCAGAAAAGCTGTAATAAAAGCGCATTCATAAGAGCCTCTCCCTCAAGCTTTCCAAGATATATCATAACCGGAGTATAATTCATGGATGAAAATGGCAGAAATCTAAAGAAGCTTTCCACTCCTGCCGGAAAGAAGCTTAATGGAATAAGTGCCCCTGAGCAAAGCCTCATAATAACCTCCTTTGCCATATTTATACCGAAAAAATATGTGGTATAAAATGCCAGCATAGCAAAGCAGAAGCTGAAATAAAACAATATCATAAAACTTAATAATACACTAAACACATACGCTAAAAGATTAATCATTTTGGGAGCCATAAGCCATCCGTCAATGGTAAACAATAGCATAAAGGGCAAACTGTTAATCAGAGAATTAACAAGCAGATTTCCAAGGCTTTCTGCAAGCTGTATTCCCTGAAAGCTTACCGGTCTTACAAGCCCTATTGCAATGCTTCCGTCCTGTATACTATATGCCATTGAATTAATACCTACGGCATTAATCATGGAATTAGTAAAGAAGCTTACTATTACATAAGCCGTCATTTCCCTGAATGTAAAGCCTCCTATTACCGGCTCCGGTGACGAAGCATATATTGCCCTCCATAAATAATATGTAATCATTACCGTAAAGAAATTACTTAAAAAACGTGCTAAAAAAGCAAGTCGATATGCCATGGCAGCCTTAATCTGTGCCACCGCAAAGGGAACATAGCAGCGAAGTCCCGATATCAGACGTTCTATTGATAAGGCTCTAACCATTAATATCAACTCCATTCATATATATTTTCTTAACAATTGCCGTCAAATCATCACAGCTATACTGCTCCTTAATCTCCCCAAGACTTCCGTCATATATCTTTCTGCCCTCATCAATAATTATAATATGACTGCAAAGCTCCTCAATATCCACAATATCGTGAGTTGTAAGAACCACCGTGGTATTAAAATTTTTCTGCATAAGCTTAATGGCTTCCCTTATTTTATCCTTGACCACAATATCCAGACCAATAGTCGGTTCATCAAGATACAGTATCTTAGGATTATGAATAAGAGCCGCTGCCAAATCCGCACGCATTCTCTGTCCAAGTGATAATGTTCGTACAGCATTATTTTCAAATTCCTTGATTCCCAATACATCATAGAGAAACTCCATACGCTCCTTATATTCATTCTGAGGAACCTGATAAACCTCCTTTAATACGGTAAATGTCTCCGTAAGAGGCAAATCCCACCAGAGCTGGGTTCTCTGACCAAATACCACGCCTATCTGTTTTGCATTTTCCTTACGATTCTTATATGGTTCTATTCCATTTACTAACACCTTACCTGAGGTAGGTACAAGTATTCCTGTCATCATTTTGATAGTGGTGGATTTGCCTGCACCATTACTTCCTATATAGCCGACAATCTCTCCCTCCTTAATGTGAAATGACACATCCGTTACTGCCTTTTTCACTACCTTCTCTGTGGAAAAAAGTGCTTTAACCGCTCCCTTAAGCCCCGGATATTTCTTATTTGTTACAAATTCCTTTGATAAATGCTCTACTTGTATCATATACCCTCCCATAAATTACTATATCATCTGATATTTACAGCCTAGCACAAATAAAAACTTTTAACTATTGAACTTTCAGTCAACCTATTGCACAATTTATTGTTATCGGATAAATTAAATATAGTTAAATTTTTGAGGTGAAAACGTGAGTATATATAATATTGGAAATATAATTAAAGAGCTTAGAAAAAAGAAAAGCTTTAGCCAGAAGCAGCTTGCAGAGGGCATATGCAGCATTGAATATATATC
>JAZQLB010000181.1:0-4521 GCA_045542475.1 Lachnospiraceae bacterium
CAGATACAAAGCCTACTACATTAACAGGCTGTGTATGCTCTACATAAGCTCTGAGTAATACTAATTTTTCCTTTGTTGTATATAACTTATATACACCTGTTTCCTTTGCATAGAAGGTAAGTAATGTACCCGCTTCTGATGCATCGTAAATACCGGTCTCTGTAGCACCACTTGGAGCCTCAAATACATACTCTGCCTCTGTTCCGTTTGAACTTACTGCAAGTGTAACGATATCTCCAGCCTGTACTGCTAATTCAATATATACAGCACTTGATGCTGCCTTATTAGAATAAATGAAACCATTATATGTAACATCGCCAAAGCTCTTAGACTTCTCATCATAGCGTGTTATATTTGTATTTGTTGTTCTTAATCTGTGTGTTGTTGAATATCCGCCATCATTAAAGCCGAATAATACATTGCCATTCTCATCAGTTACCTGGAATGTAGCAAGGTTAACACCCTTTGTTCCTGCTTCAACACCTGGGAACCAGCTGTTAATAATGTCCTCTGTCAACATATTCTCATAGATTGTAGAATCAAGCTGCTCTGCTGCAAGATCCCATACTTCAATCTTGTCATCAATTGACTCAATAGCTTCTACCTCAGGAAGTGTTGGCTGCTCCTCTACCTCTGCATATTCTACTGCAAGATAGTAAAGGTTAATTCCGCTGCCTGCTGAATATACATAGTAGGTTCCTGCCTCACTTACTTCATATGTAAGCTTAGAAATAGAAGCACCAAGTGCAGTCTGTGAGCCCACTGTATTTCCATTTAAATCAACAAGAACTAATTCTCTGTCTGCTGAGCTTGAACCGCTCTGTGCATATACTGTTAAAGTAGCTGCACCTGTTGTTGTAAATGACACATTTCTGTAATCTACAGAACCTGTACCATTAAGCTTAAGTCTCTGTGTAAATTCAAAACCATCAATAGACTTTGAATTAGAATCTACTGTAAGTCCCTTAGAAGCTGTTGCATTTAATGTAAAGCCATTAACCACTGTAGTTTCTGTAATATTACCAGCTGTAAGCTCTGATACATTAACACTAATGTTTGTACCAGCTACCGGAGCTGTTGTTTCCTCCTCAGAAGGCGCTGTTGTCTCTTCCTCTGATGGAGACTGTGTTGTTGTCTCTTCCTCTGATGGTACATCTGGTATAGCTGCAGAATTTGATAATCTTGCACCAAGACTGCCACCGTCTGTTGCCATTGTTGCATAAGCACTTGTGCCTGCTACCTCAAGGAAGCCCTGTGTATTAATGCTGCCATCTGCATTTCTCCATGCTGTATGGAAATCTGTAGATGTGCCTGGAGCTGTTAAGCTCACAAAATCTGATGCTGATACTGTAACAACATCACCTAACTTGTCGCCCTTTGCAATAGTTGTTGTATCAACTACTGAATAGTACGCCGGCTTATTGTTAAAGTATACGCTATGACTGATTGTTCCGATAAATGCATCAGAACCGATTGTGCTTGTGTTGAATGAAAGGAGATTTGTGTTAATACCACCGCTCTCTCTGTTCATCTGGAAGTTACTCTTCTTTGACTCATATACACTGTTGTTATATGATGTACAGTTTGTAAGAGTAATTGCTGTTGGATTATTGTTATCTGTAAATCCATGAGCACCGTTCTCGAATGCGATACAGTTAATAAGCACGTGAGGTGTACCTACACCTGAACCACCGAGCTTGAAGCCGTTCATATCGCCCTGAGCTGAGCCCTCGCCTGTTGTAAGCTTACCATTACGGAAAGCAATACAATTCTTAAGTGTTACAACACCTATAGGACCTGTTGCTGTCTTAGCATATAAATCCCATCCGTCATCGCTGTTATTGTATGCCATACATCCGTCAAATATATTGCCGACACCGCAGGTAAGCTTAGCAGCAAAACGGCCTGCATTTTCACACTCGATATCAACATTGTTGAATGATGTACAGTTCTTAATTAAGTTATTTGACGGCCACTCTGCTATCTCATCATAGTCAGTCTGATAACGGCTGATCTGTAAGCCTGAATCATGATTACCCTCAAATACACACATCTCGATAATATTGTTATCACCTGAAAGAAGCATACCATTATCTGCTGCTTCCTTAATTCTAAGTCCATAGAAATGCCAGTACGAACCGTCTAATACAATACCTCTGTTAGACTTATCCGCATCTGAACCTGTATATCCCATTCCTGAGAAATCAACTACTGCCTGACCGCCATAAGCTACAACTGACTTGTAAGCCTCTGCTGTTCCTGCATTATCCTCAGTAATGATAATAGAAGTGTCATATGAATATGTACCTGCTGCCATCCAGATTGTATTACCTGCTGAAACCTCTGTTAAAGCAGTAACAAAATCCATTGGCGAATCAGCTGATGAACCATCTCCTGTTGCATTTGGAGCAACATAGATATCTCCAGCCTTAGCTTCAGGCATAACCACCTCTATTGATGGAGCCTGTGTTGTTGTCTCTTCCTCTACCGGCTGTGTCTCCTCAGGAGCCTGTGTTGTTGTCTCTGCTTCTGTGGCTTGTGTTTCCTCAGGAGCCTGTGTTGTGCTCTCTGTCTCTCCACCGGCATATGCAAGTGACATATAGTAAAGATTAGCAGTATCACCCTTAGTAATTGTATGTGTTCCTGCTGCAAGCTCTACTGTAAGAATACCACCTGATACCGTATACTTTTCACCATCAATTTTAATCTTCTTAGCAAAATCGCTATTAAATACTAATGTAAGCTCGGCCGCATCAGCAGTTGTAAAGCTGATGTTTGTTATACTTTCAATCTTTAAACACTGTGTAAGTGTAAGACCATTGTATGTTACAGTACCCTTGCCTGTAGCAAGGTTACCTGTAATTGTAAAGAATGTACTGTCAAGTCCATCCTCTGTGAAATTATGAACAACACTACCTGTTGCCACAGCAGCTGTTGTTGTCTCTTCACCTGATATTTCCCCACCAGCAGTTGTTTCTTCTGTTGAAGCAGTTGTCTCCTCTGCTGCTGTTGTTGTCTCCTCCTCTGGTGTAGCTGTTGCTGCACTAGAACCAATAGAAACAACTGATGAACTGTATGCTCTAATCTGAGCCATGAGAGCTGAATTCATATCGTATGAAGTATCATCAGCCTCAGTAAATGTGAATGAGAAATCTCCACCAAACATACGACCTGCATTAGCTGTTACAACCGCAACAACCTGATCAACAGGAGTAATATCCGATGCATCCACACCTAAATCATACTTTGTATCAAAGTTATTATATGAGGTTCCGCCTGATACTGTAACGTAGCTTCCCGGAACCTGCTCATCTCTAGCACTTGCAAGATAAGCATCAAAGCTAACAGCATCTGCTCCAAGTGTAGAACCCTGAACGCCTGCATCTTCATTAGCATACTCAAGTCTCTCTGCACCTGTGATAGCATTATTGTATGCCTTAATGATACCGCCTGCCTCGCTTGAGAATGTTCCCTCTGCACCATCCTCAATATCAGAGCCCTGTAAAGAAGAAAGTAATGGGAAGCGTGTATTTCTGAATACGTTATTCTCAACAAAAGCACTTGAACCCTTTGTTACGCCAACACCATACTTAGATACGCCGTCATAGTAGTTGTTGTATACATGGATTGAACCAACTCTGATACGTGGATGACGTGAATCCGAATGGTCAAACCAGTTATGATGATATGTAACCATAAATTCCTCAGAATCACTCATACCACAAAGAGAGCACTTTCCTGACTCCCAGTAATGATTATAAGAGATAGTTATATATGTTGAACCACCCTTAACATCTGTTGAGCCATCACCCTTTGCCTGGTCAGCATCGCTTCCAGCTGAACCATAGAAAATATCATTATTATGAATCCAGATATTGCAGTTATCTGTATCTAATGAAATACCATCATCAGGGAATAACATAATACCAAGATTTCTAACCTCTACATTACCACAGTTTCTGATAAGAACACCCCAGCCATATGCTGTAGCATCACTGCCAACACCTTCAATTGTCATATTCATCTCTGAGTATGACTTCTTACCCTTTACCTGAAGGTAACCGCTGCTGTTTAACTGTCCATCCATGTCAGAAGCAGTAACCTGTCCTACAAATCTGATTGCAAGAGGAGTTGTATCATACCCCTTCTGTCTTGCTGTAAGAATAGCACCGATACCCGTACATGTAGTTGTTGTACCCTTGCTGCTTGTTATTACATCAAGAGTAACTGTCTTTGCAGTTTCAGGTGTTACATAGATAACCTGTGCACCACTCTTTAAGGTACCATCCTCATTATATGCACCTGAACCTGTTTTATAGGTTGAATCACTTGAGAATGCAAAACCACTTCTATCGTAAGAAGTAACTGTTACATTCTGCGATACAGCACTGGCAACCCCCTTTGCTGTAACAGCCTCAACCTTTAATACGTAATTACCGGCAGCAAGACCAAGTGCATCTGCTCTCCAGTATGTTCCGTAATTTCTAATTAATTCTGCATCCAGTTTAACATATGCAGAAT
>JAZQLB010000182.1:0-4964 GCA_045542475.1 Lachnospiraceae bacterium
CTAAACCCCAGTGATTGCCGACAGGACGTCGGCAAAGGAGAAGGGCACCATGGATGGTGCCTCTGAAGCCGGTCACGACCACCTGAAGTAACCTGAACGCAAAGCACTTAGAAAAGCTTACATTCGCAGACCGGAGCAAAAGCAAGCCTCACCCCCGGCAGCCCCTGCATATTTCGTCCGGGTTAAAAAAACTCAATCTCCTTTTCGTATTCCCCCCAAAAATATATAGCATAATTCCCCCAAATACATAATACACTAATACAAAGATATTAGTCGGAGTATTTATTATGAGTGCCTCAACCAAAATTGTTGTTTTCAAATTAAAGGAGCTGGTCATCACCTGTCTTCTTGCCCTATTGGCAATAATCTTAGTTGTATTGCTGATTATACATATTACAGGTCGTTCTTCTGCTCCTTCCGATAACGAAGCCCAGAGTACCTTTACACCGGGAGTATATACAGCTTCCATTATGCTTTCAGGCACCACCATGGATCTTGAGGTAACAGTTGACAGTGAAAATGTTAAATCGGTACGACTTATTAATACTGCTGAGTCTGTAGAGACCATGTACCCTCTTCTCAGCTCCACAATCCATGACCTTGAAGAGCAGATTAAAGAGCTTGGCGGAACCTACGGTGTAACCTATCCTTCGGATGCAAAGTATACCTCTATTGTACTGCTTGATGCAGTCAATACCGCCCTCGAAAAAGCAATGAAGTAAAAAAAATCCTATTGACCTCCTGCTGTATAACAGTCTGCGTAAGTCAATAGGATATTTTCTTTTTTAATGCATGGTTATTTCCCCCGTAACTACATACTCCCCTGCTGTAGCTGCAGCCTTTTGATATGCTCTGGCATAAGCAAGCAGCCTTATTAATGGGGCATCCCATGATAATCTTCCCCTTTATAATACACCATATAGGTCTTATTATCGTCATTATCAACAACAACTACACAATTATCAGAACACAATGCCCTGAAATATTTTCCATCCCTGATAATGGTGCATATATTAAAATCCTCTTACAGCTCAAGAGCATTCTCCAACTGAGAATCCGACCAGTTCATAAGGTCGTCGCCAAGCAGAACCTCATCAGCGATACTGGTAAAGCCTTACGGGATGCCTGCATCTGCCACAGCTTCATTTTCCCAAATTGTACCTGTTCCATCCTCTGTCACAAGCTCCACACTATCCACCCGCAAATCATATCCCTCTCCATTATACTCATACACACCATCCACTCTAACTTCCAGATCATTTAAATTAAATATAAGCTCGCCCTCGTCATTCCATTCGATGGTAAGATAATAATAGCTATCTAATGCTTCCTTGTACTCCTCAAGGGTTATGGCATAGGTATTCTCAATACCGATTTCTTTGTAGGCTGCATTTACTGCGTTCATTATTGCTTCTATATGTTCATCATGTAAAATAATATTTTCATATAAATACCCATCATCATAATAACCCTTCTCCCACTCCACATATACAGGCGAAATATCCTGTTCTTTAGCCAAATCGTATATAAAATACACTGTTTCCTCTCTGGTAAAATAGTATACTATCACATCCTCTATACCATCCCC
The DNA here is from genome assembly GCA_045542475.1 of Lachnospiraceae bacterium. Lineage (GTDB taxonomy): Bacteria > Bacillota > Clostridia > Lachnospirales > Lachnospiraceae > CAG-882. The sequence goes on from JAZQLB010000182.1 coordinate 1,589, forward strand.
TGTGGCATCCTCAGTATAAAAGTCCATATAAAATCCGCTGCCGTTTACGTTTATAGTCCATGGTAAATAAACACATTTACCATCATATCTTAAACAAACATCCCCCTCCCAAGTATCAACAATCTGAATATCGTTATACTCATAAGAACGTTGCCAATGCATTTTATCGAAATTATATTCATACCATGCCTTTGTGTCACCTCCATGGAATAATGACTTAAACAGATATTGCTTAATTGTAAAATCATTCTCCATCCAGCTATAATCATAAAAGCTATCCTTAAGCTTTAGCACCTGCATAGTCTCTGTATCTATACATATATAGCCATTCTCTTTTTCATCGGCAACAACCGTTTCACCTGCTTCGTCCAAGCACAGCTTAATATAATCTTCTTTTTCCAGTATAATTATCTGTCCATTATCCTCTTTAGTGTACATATGCACATAATAAAGAGAATCCAATATCCCATCTTCTGTCTCCACACTATCAAGCTCAATTACATACTCGTCAACTCCATCACCTATCAGAATACTGTTATTTTCTACATACTCTACTGTATACTCTTCGTAAGTATATCTATAACCAATTTCAAAATTCTCTTCATCAACATATATCTCTACATTAAAATAATCCTTATCAGGGAAGGTATATTTTGCAGCTTCATATAGTTCAAGAACTTTCGGTGTATATTTTACTTTCTGAGCAAGGAGTTCTTCAAGCTGAGCATCCTCCTCCGGTGATAGAGCCCTTGTTGTTTCCTGAATGCTTGTTATCTCCTCAATAGTGTCTTTCTCCAAACCTCCTATTTCATCTGTAACCTCTGAAACATCTAAATTAATGTTACTCTCTGAATCATTACAGGCTGTTAATACAAACATACAACTCATTATTAATATAACTATCTTTCTCATATATCCTCCCTCACACAAAAAATTCCGGCAACCTTTCGCTCATGAAATAATCATAGCACAGCCGCCGGAAGAAATTGTTACAAAACAATTAAAGTTTGTTACAAATATATTAATTTTTGTTACGGAATTGTTACAGGATTGTTATATTCTCCAAATCCTTAATCCACAACTCCCTTGCCGCATCACTAGGCATTCTCAAATCGCCTCTTGGTGATACGCCAACCGAACCCACCTTAGGACCGTCAGGAAGGCAGGAACGCTTGAACTGCTGACCAAAGAAACGCCAGTAGAAGGTTCTAAGCCACTTATATATTACCTCCCTTTCATACTCTCCCTCAAAGGCATTGCAGGCAAGTCTGAATACCTTGTGAGGCATATATCCGAATCTTAAAATATAGTACATAAAGAAATCATGAAGCTCATATGGTCCCACCAAATCCTCGGTTTTCTGGGCAATCTCGCCCTCCTTAGGCGGCAGAAGCTCAGGACTTACCGGAGTATCAAGTACATCCAGCAGAATCTCACTAAGCTTAGCATCACCACATGTCTCTGCGTAATATTTAACAAGATGACGAACTAAGGTCTTAGGAACGGAACCATTTACCCCATACATTGACATATGGTCGCCATTATAGGTTGCCCAGCCAAGAGCAAGCTCCGACATATCTCCGGTTCCAATTACCATTCCGTTAGTCATATTTGCAATATCCATAAGAATCTGGGTTCTCTCACGAGCCTGTGCATTCTCAAAGGTTACATCATGATTATTAACGTCCTGTCCTATATCATTAAAATGTGAAAGCACAGTCGCCTTAATATCTATCTCACGAAGAGTAGCGCCAAGTCTCCTTGTAAGCTCCACCGCATTATTATAGGTTCTGTCCGTTGTTCCAAAGCAAGGCATGGTAACAGCAACTATCTTTTCCCTAGGAATTCTAAGACTGTCAAAGGCTCTTGCAATAACAAGCAATGCCAGTGTAGAATCAAGACCTCCTGAAATGCCTATAACAGCACTCTCGCAATGTGTATGCGCAAGTCTCTTCTTAAGTCCCATTGCCTGAATAGAAAGAATTTCCTCACATCTTTCGTCACACTCTGACTTATTTGCCGGAACAAATGGGGATTTACTATACTTTCTGGTAAGAGTGATATCCTTATAATCAGCCTCAAAGCCCACTACTGCATAATTATCCCTGTTCTCTGCCTTGAAATTATTCATTCTTCGTCTCTCACTGCCGATTCTTCCAAGGTCAATCTCACTATATATATTCTGATTTGCAAAACGCTCAGACTCTACCAGAACACTACCATTCTCAGCGATTATATTATGACCGCCAAACACCAAATCCTGTGTGGACTCCCCCTCTCCCGCACTAGCGTATACATAGCCGCATACGAGGCTGGCTGAATGCATGGAAATAAGACTTCTTCTAAAGGCGTCCTTGCCAACGGTCTCATCGCTGGCTGAGCAGTTAGCAATAACAGTTGCGCCTGCAAGGGCATGACCAATACCCGGAGGGCATGGCACCCATGCATCCTCGCATATTTCCGCTGCTACAACCAAGTCCGGAACATTCTCACACTCAAATAAAATATTCACTCCAAAAGGAACCTCATAGCCCTCAAACTTAACATTAACAGCCTTTTCAAAACCTTCTGCAAAATGTCTCAGCTCATAAAATTCAGAGTGATTAGGCAGGAATCTTTTTGGCACAAAACCTATCACCCTGCCATCATGTACCGCTGCTGCCACATTATACAGCTTGCCGTTGCATACATATGGCAGTCCCACAAAGGTAAGAAGCTTCATTCCTTTAGTATGTGAAGCAATTCTTGCAAGTGAAGCCTTTGCTGCAAAAACAAGTGTCTCCTGCAAAAATAAATCCCCACATGTATATCCTGTAATACAAAGCTCCGGAAAAACCAATATATTAGTATCCTTTCCATTCGCCTCGTCAATAATTTCTATTATTTTCTTCTCATTAAAATCACAATCTGCTACATTAACCATTGGTGTTGCTGCACATACTCTGATAAAACCGTCTTTCATACCTGATACCTCTGTTTCTTTATTTTTAATATATTGTTAACTGCTATTATTTTGAAATAATTATATCCCCTATTAATGCATTTTTCAATAAATGCTTTTATGCAAAAAGGGTCAGCACTCGCTAACCCTTTCCTACAAGCATTACCAGACAAAAACTATCTTCTATTCTCGTCTGTCTGACCATCAATATCATCAATCATGGTTTCTACCTCGTCTAAACCATTATTAATGGCATCACCGGCATCATCAAGAATACTGCCGTCTGTATTTGTCTCTCTATTATTGTCTACTTCGCCTCTGTCTGTAGTAGTCTCATCATAGGTACTTGTCTCAGGCATTCTTGTTGTTGTCTCTGGCTGTGTGGTTGTTGTATTTTCTCTTGTTGTAGTTGTCTCATCACTAGTTCCTTGTCCG
>JAZQLB010000183.1:0-3607 GCA_045542475.1 Lachnospiraceae bacterium
ACGCAGCCGGGGCAAAATCGGCATCCTGCCTCGTTGCCCCTATTCAGCCATCCATGGCTGAATACTGCTGGTCATTAAGGCAAAGCACTAAGAAAATCTACTATTCTTCGCAATGCGTCCGAAAATAAGCTTATAAATCCACTCTTCCCAACCACTACATAGAAATAGGCCGGCATAAAGGGCGTCTGCTTATGCAGACTGCTTTATGCCTCGGCGTAAGGCTGGGCGGATGGCGGTCAGTATCAATTATATGTAATAATAGTATATCCTAGTAAAACAGCCTGTATGGGCTGATTATACATTAAGTGGTAATAATAGGTGATTGGATTTTGCATTTGGAAGGGGATTAGGATTTCTTAGTATCCCCACTGCGAAAACATAGCCATATTCGGACCATGGATGTCCGAATAGCTGCAACGAGGCAGGATGCCGATTTTGCAGCGGATGGCGACCGGCATCACAGCCTATAGGGGGATACTTAGAAATCCTTATCCATGAACAACGGCAAAATCTAATCACCTATTATTCCCCCACGAAAAGGAGAATCCCCCCATGCAGCTTCGCACTTTAAAAGGCATCGGCGACAAAACAGAAAAACTTTTTGCAAAAGCAGGAGTCCATGATACAAAGGAGCTTCTTCGTTATTATCCTCGTACATATGATGTGTACAGGGAGCCTGTGCTTATTGGTGATATTGAGGAAGAAGGAGTACATGCCGTGTATGTCTCTATCTTTTCGGATGTGGAGCAGAAGACGGTAAGGAAGCTTACCATTACCACGGTTTTTGCCGTTGATGAGAAGGGAAGCAGAATTAAGCTTACATGGTTTAATATGCCATTTATTAAGGGCAGCTTAAAGAGAGGCTTTCGTTATGTGGTAAGAGGGCGTATTCAGTATAAAGGTGTGCTTATTTCCATGGAGCAGCCGATATTGTATACCATGGGTGAGTATGAGCATAAGCTTCACTCAATGCAACCTATATATCCTTTGGTTAAAGGCCTTACCAATAATATGATTATGAAGGCTGTAAAGCAATGCTTTGCAAATGAAAAGGAATTAGAGGAATTAGAATATATCCCGGAAGAGCTTATTAAAAAATACGATTTGATGCCATTGAAGGAAGCTGTAAAATATATCCATTTTCCAAGAAACATGGAGGAAATGGCGAAAGCAAGGGCGAGATTTGTATTTGATGAATTTTTTATATTCATGCTTAAGCTTGACCGTTTAAAAAATAGAAACATGCAGCTTACTAATGAATTCTTTATAGGTGAACACGAGGAGACAAGGCGGCTTATCGCTGAGCTTCCATTTGCTCTTACAGAGCCTCAGAAAAAGACCTATGATGAGCTTATATACGATATGTCCCATGATAAGGTTATGAACAGACTTATTCAAGGTGATGTAGGCTCCGGAAAGACAATTATTGCGGTTCTGGCGCTTGTAAATACCGCACTTGCAGGGTATCAGGGAGCTATAATGGCACCTACAGAGGTTCTTGCAAAGCAGCATTATGATTATATGTCTCAGCTGTTTAGTGAGCATCACATTAATGCCAGACCAATATTATTAGTAGGCTCTATGACTGCTGCTCAGAAAAGGAATGCCTATAGCATGATTGAGGCAGGAGAGGCAGATATTATTATTGGTACCCATGCTTTGATTCAGGACAAGGTTAATTATAAAAATCTGGCATTGGTTATAACTGACGAGCAGCATCGTTTTGGAGTTAATCAGCGTAATAATCTGGCAAAAAAGGGCAGTATGCCCCATGTCTGCGTTATGAGTGCAACGCCTATTCCAAGAACACTTGCAATAATTTTGTATGGAGATTTGGATATATCAATAATTGATGTACTTCCCGCCGGCAGACTTCCGATTAAGAACTGTGTTGTGGATGATGCATACAGACCAAACGCATACAGATTTATAACCAATCAGTCAGCAGAGGGACATCAAGCATATGTTATATGTCCGATGGTTGAAGAAAGCGAAACCACGGAGGCTGAAAATGTTGAGGATTATACCAAAAAACTCCGTGAGGAGATGCCAAAGCTTCACATAGAAGGTCTTCATGGGCAGATGTCAGCAGAATTAAAAAATGATATTATGGAGCGTTTTTCAAGTGGAATAATTGATGTGCTTGTGTCGACTACGGTTATTGAGGTGGGTATTAATGTTCCTAATGCTACAGTTATGCTTATAGAAAATGCAGAACGTTTTGGTCTGGCACAGCTTCATCAGCTAAGAGGACGTGTTGGACGTGGCAAGGCGCAGTCATATTGCATTTTTATCAGCACCTCCAAGAAAAAGGAAACCAAGGAACGTCTGGATATAATCGGCAGCTCAAATGATGGCTTTTATATTGCAGAACAGGATTTAAAACTTAGAGGTCCGGGAGATTTTTTTGGAATAAGACAGAGCGGAGATATGGCATTTAAAATAGCTGACATATATTCGGATGCAGGAATTCTAAAGAAAGCCAAGGAATGTGCAGATTATGTTTTTGAAAACAATTTGACGGATTTATACACATTTTTACCGGATTCCATGGATGTCTTATAAAAAACTTTAACTATGTAGATTTTTGTGTTATACTCAGTATGTTATTTTTACGGATTGGAGAAATATTATGGAATTATATATAATCAGGCATGGTGAAACTGACTGGAATAAGCAGAAGAGACTTCAGGGACAGAGTGATACAGTACTTAATGATTATGGCATTAAGTTGGCAGAGCTTACCTCAGAGGCTCTTAAGGATGTACATTTTGATTATATTTTTTCCAGTCCTCTAAAAAGAGCATATCAGACTGCCGAGATTCTTCGCAGAGACAGGCAGCTTGATATTGTGACTGATGACAGAATTAAGGAAATTGGCTTTGGCGTGAATGAGGGTGTTCCATCAGAGCAGATTACAGAGGATTTTCATTATTTTTTTGATGCTCCTGAAAAATACAGACCGGCTAAGGGCGGTGAGACCTATGAGCAGCTCTGTGAACGTTCACGGAATTTTGTTGAAAACGTACTTATACCCTTATCAGAGAGGGAGCCACAGGCAAGAGTTTTATTAGTGGCACATGGAGCGCTTAATAAGTCAATTATTATATATTTAAAGCACCTTGAGATAAAAAATATGTGGGATGGAGTATTCCAGCACAACTGCTGTGTTAATATTTTTGATATAAACGGATATGATTTTAAATTAATTGAAGAAGCAAAGGTGTATTACGAAATGTAGGCTTTGTCTTCCGGAAAGGAATTAAGTTATGAGAGTTATTGCGGGTTCAAGAAGAAGTATGCCCTTAAAATCAATAGATGGAGTGGGAACAAGACCTACTCAGGACAGAACCAAGGAGACCTTGTTTAATGTATTGCAGAATGATGTACCGGGTTGCACATTCCTTGATTTATTTTCGGGCAGTGGTGCTATTGGCATTGAGGCGTTAAGCCGTGGGGCAGATAAGGCGTATTTTGTAGAGAATAATAAAGCTGCCATCGCTTGTATTAAGGACAATATAAGCTTTACTAAGTTTAATAATGAAGCCGTGGTAATGGAGACAGATGTATTAACAGCACTTCGCAGGCTGGAGGGCAAGGTTGAAGG
>JAZQLB010000184.1:0-7609 GCA_045542475.1 Lachnospiraceae bacterium
GATGCAATTAACAGCTTTTTTAATGTTAATCAATTATTTGACAGAGTTTACCAAGGCTTTATTCAGTGTTTTGAATTTTTGTTCAACAAGCCGTTAATGTACCTATATTTATTATTTGTACTCATTTCTATAGCTGTTATATTTATAAAGAAATTGTACAATAAACAATTTGCCTTTTTGGGAATAGCTTTTTTCGCTGCCCAATTCATGTCCACAATGATATATATAATTACTCCTAGCGGACTATTTGCCGACCGATTTCTCTTTGCCGCCGGACAAGCTTTATGGATTTTTATTGCTGGTTTAATTGCATATACTATTAAGCTATTTCCAAAGAAAATTTACTGTTATATTGTTTTTATTGCTTTATCAATAACATCTATATACAGTTTAACTCAAAGTGCATATATATCACATATCGATTTGCAAAAAGAAGAGGAAGTTAAAACCAAGCAGCTCGAACAATACTCTGACATTCCATGGGTATATTACGGCGGAGAAACCTGGAAATTAACGGGCAACTTAATGGATTTTTTAATACCAAACGACTATATCGTATTAAGCAGTTCCACGGATTATTCACAAAATGAGCGCCTAAAAGAAACTACGGATTTTATTCTTTATGTAATAGATGATTACTATGATCCACGCGGTGCGCTTGCTGAAATGGAAGCTTCACTTAACTGTACGTACGATTTTGAATGGTTATTCACACGTGGGTATTCCCGGGTTCTTTTGGTTCATAAAAAATAGTTTTGCCCAATTCATAATACACCAGATATTTTCTAAAAAGTAAGATAGTTGGAACATACTTTTTCAACCATCTTACTTTTTATATTGGCAAGACAAAAGCCGCCTTCTAATATAGCTGTGGGATAATATGCTATGCCTATAACCCATTAACCAAATAATCTCTTCTTCTTTTTAGTCTGCTTCTCCTTATACACCGCCGCTTCTTTATTGCTCTTTTGAAGACCTCTTATTGTTTCGTCCAGCTTCTTATAGCGCTCCTCCTCACTCTCTTCCTTTACCCTGAAAAGATAATCCATTTCCTTTATTACCTTAGTGCTGACTCTGTCAGTTACCTCAGTTGATATGTCTTCCTGCAAACGAATATTATTTGATAAAAGTGAGCGTGTTACAATTTCCCCTATTATCTGTTCAAATTGTGCCAGCTTGTCCTCTGATTTTTTCATTTCTAATTCGCAGTCGGCAATTGCAGCTGGCTCTCCACCTGAATGACCAAGTACTGATTTTACTGCTTTAAGCTGATACCCCTTATCCTTTAGCTCTTTAATCTGCTTAAACAATTCCAGCTGACTTTCTGTATAATATCTATGTCCCATTTCATTTCTCGATATCTCAAGGCCTAATTCCTCCTCCCAATATCTTAAAACATGCGACTCAATTCCTGTCTTTTCAGCAGCCTCCGAAATAATATATCTCTTTTCTGGCATAGTCCCAATTTCTCCCTTCAGGTATGTAAGCTTTATATGATTCCCAATAAAAAAAGAACCAAAGAGGTGGTCGATTAGATGTGTTAAACACACCTATAATCGAGATTATACTTACCTCTTTCGGTTCTAATTTTAGCATTATAAATTACATTAACATATCAATATCGTTCGACAAAATAGATTATTATTTTGCAAGATTTGCAAAACGGGTACGCTCACCAATCCATGCAAGCTCAACCGTTCCTGTAGGACCATTTCTCTGCTTGGCGATAATAATCTCCGCCACTCCCGGTTTCTCTGTATCCTTATTGTAATACTCATCTCGATAGATAAACATTGCAACGTCCGCGTCCTGCTCGATCGCTCCCGACTCTCGAAGATCGGAAAGCATTGGTCTGTGGTCAGGTCTCTGCTCTACTGCTCGGCTAAGCTGCGAAAGTGCAATAACTGGCACATTGAGCTCTCTGGCAAGAGCCTTTAAGGAACGTGATATCTCCGAAATCTCCTGCTGTCTTGATTCAGACTTACCACTACTTGTCATAAGCTGAATATAGTCGATTATAATAAGTCCCAAGCCCTTTTCAAGCTTAATCTTACGACATTTTGAACGCAAATCAGAAATTGATATACCCGGAGTATCATCAATAACAAGTCCTGAATCACCAAGAATAGAGGCACCCTCTACCAGCTTTTCCCACTCGCCATCAGTAAGACTACCGGTTCTAAGACTCTGTGCACTAACGCCTGATTCCATGGCAAGCAGACGGTTCATAAGCTGAACCTTTGACATTTCCAGACTGAATATAGCCGTTGTAAGATGCTTCTTACAAGCAACATATGAAGCTATATTAAGCGCAAATGCGGTCTTACCCATTGAAGGACGCGCTGCTATAAGAATCATATCAGAAGGCTGCAAGCCTGCTGTTCTATAGTCCAAATCAGTAAAGCCTGTAGGCACACCTGTTACACTTCCTGATTGCTTGGCAGCCTGTTCTATCTTATTAACAGCCTCCATAACAACAAATTTAATCGGTGTCAGCTCCTCTGCACCTCTTGACTGTAACAGCTTAAACAGCTGCTTCTCAGTCTCCTCTAAGATAGCATCTGAGCTCTCCTTACCAAGATAACAGGTATTGGTAATATCCTCATTAACCTTGATAACATTTCTAAGGATTGCTTTCTCCTTCACGATGTTAGCATAATATTTAACATTTGCTGAGGTTGGTACTGCTGATACCAAATCTCTTACAAATTCAAGACTGCTTACCTCTGGAGGAACATCCATAAGCTTAAGCCTGTCCTGCAAGGTAATAAGGTCAACCGGCTTACCCTCCGTATTAATATCAACCATTGCCTTAAAAAGAATTCCATATTGTTTTTGATAAAAATCATCTGCCACAAGAATATCCGCAGCTGCTATAATAGCCTCCTGATCCATTATCATTGAGCCTACTACAGACTGCTCCGCCTCTATACTGTGTGGCATAATGCGTTTAATCAATGCTTCATCCATTAATCTACACTTCCTGAACCTTTACAATAAGTTTAGCACTAACATCCTTATGAAGCTTACAAGTAACCTCATAATTACCTAATGCCTTAATCGCATCATTAATAACCATCTTCTTCTTATCAATATCAACCCCAAACTGTGCCTTAAGAGCTTCAGCAATCTCCTTTGTAGATACCGAACCGAATACCTTGCCATCCTTACCGGATTTAATTTTAACAACTACAATCTTATCCTCAAGGGATGTTGCCAAATCCTTTGCTCTCTGTAATGCTTCTGCCGCAAGCTTATCCTCATGAGCCTTCTGAAGCTTTAAATCATTAAGATTCTTGGCATTAGCCTCAATTCCAAGCTTCTTAGGAAGAATAAAATTCCTCGCATAGCCCTCACTTACATTAACCTTCTGTCCTTTTTTTCCTAAAGCCTTAACATCCTGTAAAAGAATAACTTCCATTATAATTCACCCTCCTGTATCATCTTATCCAATGTCTGCTTAACTAAATCAATCGCCTCATCCATCTCCATATCCTTAAGCTGTGCTCCCGCAATGGACATATGACCGCCTCCGCCAAGCTTCTCCATTATAAGCTGCACATTCACTTCATCAATAGAACGTGCACTCAGATATATCTCATTATTAAAATAAGTAAACACTATTGATGCCTTGATACCTGAAATATTAAGCAACTCATTTGCTGCCTGTGCACCAACAATAGTCGGACTTTCCAGATTGGCACTTGGACATACTGCCAGTGCAAAACTGTCTTTGTATACCTCCACATGTCTGACAGCCTCAGCTCTTGCCTTATATTCGCTCATATCATTTCTAAGAAGCTTACGCACCTTAATAATATCTGCACCACTTCTTCTGATAAAGGCTGCCGCCTCAAAGGTTCTTACACCTGCCTTATTGGTAAAATTATTAGTATCAATAATAATACCTGAATAAAGTGCATTTGCTTCTGCCGGTTTAAGCTTAACACCATCTCCAATATACTGCAAAATCTCTGCAACCATTTCGCATGCAGAGGATGCATATGGTTCAATATATGACAGTACTGCATGGTCAACCGTATCACTACTCTGTCTGTGGTGGTCAAGTACAACAATGGTTTTACACATATCTATAAGTGCCGGGCACTCTGTATAGCCCGGTCTGTTTACATCTACAATAACAAGTAATGTATTATCCGAAACATAATCATTAACCTCGTTATTATTAAGGAATAAATCCTCTTCGTACTCCGGACTGCCCTCAAACAGCTCCATGATTGGACGAAGAGAGGTTGTAACCTCATTAATGACAATATTAGCATGCTTTCCAAATGCCTTAGAGGCTCTGTATATACCAACAGCCGCACCAAGAGCATCCACATCACTAATCTTGTGTCCCATTATAATCACATTATCTGCAACTTCAATAAGCTCACGAAGTGCATGCGCCTTAACACGTGCCTTAACTCTTGTATTTTTCTCAAGAGTAGTACTCTTTCCTCCGAAGTATGTAGTCTGCTCGCCCTCTCTGATAACCACCTGGTCACCACCGCGTCCCAGAGCAAGGTCTATGGCAGCTCTTGCCATTTCAAAGTTCTTATTAAAGCTCTCAAAGCCTGTTGCAATACCAATACTTAAGGTAACTGCCATTCCGTTACCGATATCCGTTCCCTTAATATCCTCAAGAAGAGAAAACTTATCCTCTCTTAGCTGCTCAAGAAACTTATATCGGAATACCAGAAGGTACTTATCCTTCTCCAGCTTTCTTACAATACCGTTTCCGTTAGTAATATATTTGCTTATATTACGCTCTACAAGACCTGCTAACAATGAACGTCTAAGCTCATCAATGCTTTCAAGTGCCTCATCGTAATTATCAATGTATATAAGTCCTGTTACAAGCTGCTCATCATGAAGCTCCTGTATATAATGATTAATTTCTGTCTCATCAAAAAGATAAACCGCCACTAAATCCGGAACATCCTTAACCTTAAGCAGCGAATTGTCCTCCATAAGTGAATCTATCGCCAAGCGTTTAAATTCCACCTTATAATCCCTGTTACCATATACTATGGTTGTTACAAAGAACTTCTCCTTGGTTGCAAATATCCCCTCATTAAGGCCCTCAAATACATCGGAAATATTCTTTCTATATGCATTTTCCCTGCCAAGCAGCTTTTTAAACTCTCTGTTAAGCCAGATTATTTTTCCCTTTTCATCAAGAAGACCATATGGAACTCTGAAATCCTCAAGCAAGGTCTTTTGAACCTGTGCATATCCTGATGCAAATTCAACAAGTGCCTGATTAAGCTTTGACTGCTTCCTTACAAGAAAAATTAATCCACTTATAATATATATCAAAACAAAAATACTTGAAACAATGCCGCTCCTTATATCCAGCCAGAACATTGCTCCTGTCATAATAATTAATAATATAGCTACATATACCGGCCACACCAGATATACCTTTAACTGTCCCTTAAAATCAGAAGTTTTCTTCATCTCATCCTCACTTTCCCAAAGTGTGAACTATAATCTCACCCATCATTCAAAAAGCCTATGCTCCCATAATCCCTATAATTATATCATTATTTGTTATATATGGCAAACAAAAAAAGAGTTCACTACAGTGAACCCTTCTGCTCTTTATTATTCTCAGCTTCCGTTTCTTTCCCTTTTCGCTTGTTATTAATAATAAATACAATACATAAGGCTATAACCATCAGTAATAATACAGGTATCAGCCCTTCCAAGGAGCCCTGTACCGTTTCTTCAATCACCGCTGCCTCTGTTTCAGTAGGCTTAACCGGCTCTACAATTACATCCTGCATTATCCTCATTAAATAATTAAACATATACCTAAACCTCCTTTAATGTTATATATAAACCGCCGGCACTTAACACCGACAGAGCAACAACTAATATAATATTAATTATATACCCAAAGCTTCCGCACAGCAAGACCGGACAAATTCCAATAAACAATCCAATTGTAGTAATTCCGAAAGCAAGCCCCGGATTATCCTCAATTACACTAAGCAGCATGCCAAATGTTATTGACATGGTTATGGAAAACAAAAACACCCCCATTATTGATATGAGCATCAAATCCTTACCTATTAGCAAAAAAGGAATACAGCCCAGTGTCGATATTACACCCACCCTTCTTGCTCCAAAGCGGTCCGTCAGCCAGCCTCCCGCAGCCTTGCCTGTTCCCATTACAAAAAACAGTACAAATGCCTGCCATACCGCCTTATTCCATGATATAGGAATGGCATAGCCCACAAAGGAACGGGCTGTTGTCACAAAAAAAGCTACCGCAATGATAATCCACTCATTTCTTGCCCTATTCACCAAATTAAACCTTGGATAGCTCACATTCTCCTTATGCCAGTATTTATTGGTAAATAATACCAGAATCTCAATCAAAACCAATGCTATAAGAAGAAAAAACCGGTTAATTCCCATTTTTCCAAGCACCTGTCCTGTAATCAGTCCAAAGGAACCTCCTGCTACAAACAATGCGCTTGGAAAAAGCCTACCTTCGCTAACCACTACCGTAGCAATTGCTCCTGCTTCATGCAGCATTGCATTTCCAACTGCCAGAATTATTACACCTGCCAAAGTCGGTAACAAAGAATGTTTTCCTAGAATTATAACAGCAATTGTCATTAATATAACACCCATAGTCGCAATATCCATTTTTCTGTATGTATTATTCAACTGACCAATTAACGCCTGTGGAACAAATGCAAAAAAATCAAAGGTCATGGCAATTATAAAGCTCATTCCAAATCCAAACCTGTTATACAGCAGTGCAAAGCACACCAGCTCAACTAATGCATGGACTGCAAAATATGACCATGCAACCTGCTTTGTTATTCTGTTCATAATATTCCCTCCAAAAGTATTCCCATAAAAAAAGATACAATATTGGCAATATAGCATATTCCTATTACTCTTTTTGTGCCAAGTCTGAGCGCTCCTGCCTTATACATCAATCCCTCTATAGCAGGAATCACCAGTTCTCCTGCTATAACACTATACCACCACAAGCTTCCGGACATATATAATACCGAATTAAGCGTAATATTGGTTATTGCATTTATCAGTATTACATTAAGTATAAGCTGCCTTTTACTGACACTATACTTATAAAAGGCAGGAATAATAATGAGACTCTCTATTAAAATGGTTAATACAACCGCTACTCCAAATTTAACTAATATGCCTATCATATCCACTCCTAAAAAACTTGCTATAGACAATTATATATTACTACTTTAGCAATCACAAATGAATTCTTATAATAAGTGTCTGATTTTGAGAGAAATGTTTCATTATTTTTATATCTTGTCATCCCGCCATGCGGCACCTCGACTCCGCTATGCGGCACCTCGACTCCGCCATGCGGTCCTCGACTCCGCCATGCTGCACCTCGATTACGTTGCACTTCATCTCGGTGCAACGGCTGTCGCCGTATATTTTAAGAAAAAAACACCCAGAGACAAGCGAGCTTGTCTCTGGGTGTTTTTTCCTTAAAATGCATGGCTCATAGCCAAAGCACATTAATCAAGTGAATATGGCATTAAAGCGATATGACGTGCTCTCTTAACTGCAACAGTTAAAGCTCTCTGATGCTTTGCAC
>JAZQLB010000185.1:0-10579 GCA_045542475.1 Lachnospiraceae bacterium
GTACCAAAACCAAGACATCCGTATGTACAAGCCTTAGGACCGCCGCCCTGCATAAGGTTAGCCATCTTACAGTCTTCTACACCTGTGTATTCATAATTAGTTTTAGCCTTGTCACAGTTACCTGCACACTTTGCATAGGCAACCTTCTTCTCTTCCATTGTTGCTTCAACGCCCATGATTTCAGCGATTGCCTGCACGTTAGCTTCGCTACAGCCTGCACACTGATTAACCTTTGCCTTGCCTTCAACGATTGCCTTCGCAAGTGCATCACAGCCTGCAAAACCACAGCCGCCACAGTTACTTCCCGGAAGCTGATCACGGATAAGTGTCTCTCTCTCGTCTACTTCTACTTTTAATTTTTCACCTGATACTCCAAGGAAAATACCTATAAGTATACCGGTAATACCAACTACTGCTGCTGCAATAATTATTCCTGTCATAGCTATTCCTCCTTAGATAATTCCTGAAAATCCCATGAATGCAATAGCCATAAGACCTGCTGTTACAAGAACAATAGGTGTTCCTTTAAAGCTCTCCGGGATATCATTGTATTCTGTTCTTTCTCTTACACCTGCAAGAATAATGATTGAAATGGTAAAACCAAGTGCTGTTGCAAAACCATTAACTACAGACTCTAAAATTCCATAAGACTTCTGAACATTAGTAAGTGCTACACCAAGTACGGCACAGTTAGTTGTGATAAGTGGAAGGTACACACCAAGCGCCTTATAAAGGGCAGGGCTTACCTTCTTTAAGAACATCTCAACAAACTGAACTAAGGCAGCAATTACGAGAATGAACACGATAGTCTTTAAATATTCAATACCAAGTGCTACAAGAATGTACTTGTAGATTAATGCTGCAAGGAAGGATGAAATGGTAATAACGAAGATTACCGCCGCACCCATTCCGGCTGCTGTATCAGTTTTCTTAGAAACTCCGAGGAATGGACAGATTCCAAGGAACTGACTTAAAACTACATTATTAACTAATGCTGAACCGATAGCAATAAGTATTAATTCCTTCATTTAGCCTTCCTCCTTCTTTGCTGCTTCCATTAAAGCTCTGCCGCCGCACATTACATTAGTACATGAAGCACAGCCTCCATCTCTGCATATTTCGATTTCTGAGTATTCCTTTTTCTTCTTGTTCTTAAGCTTGTTCTGAGTAGCAACTAAAGCTGCAAGAACAAAGAATGCTCCCGGTGGAAGAATGAATATTAATACAGGCTCATATGAAGCAGGCATAAGCCGGAAGCCAAATACCTGACCTGAACCAATAATCTCTCTGAATGCACCAAGGATTGTAAGACCCATTGTAAAACCAAGACCCATACCAAGTCCGTCAAAGAAGCTGGCAACAGGCGGATTCTTTGAAGCATATGCCTCTGCACGGCCTAAAATAATACAGTTTACTACGATAAGTGGTATGTAGATACCAAGTGACACATAAAGGTCTGGTAAATATCCCTGCATAAGAAAATCTACAATAGTAACGAAGGATGCTACAATTACGATGAATGCAGGCATTCTTACGCTGGCAGGAATAATCTTTCTAAGTAAAGAAATCATTACATTTGATAAAGCAAGAACCACTGTTGAAGCAAGTCCCATACCCGCACCGTTAATGGCAGATGTTGTAACGGCAAGTGTAGGACACATACCTAACATAAGCACAAATGTAGGGTTCTCCTTAATAATACCATTATAGAGACGTTCAATATACTTATTCATTTGAAGCACCTCCTATTCCCTGTTCTGATAAAACTTTGTATGCTGAAAGTGCTGCATTAACACCATTTGTCATAGACTTTGTAGTGTATGTTGCACTTGTAATGGCATCAATTTCATTAGCCGCAGCTGCACCTGACTTTGTATATACAAATGCATCCACATTATCACCAACGAACTGGCTGGTAAATGAGCTTTCTGCCGCCTTCATACCAAGACCCGGTGTCTCACTGATTGCTAAAACCTCAAGTCCTGTAACTGTTCCGTCAGAAATACCTACAGTCATCTGGATAGTACCGCCATAAGCCTCTGCGTTAGATACAGTAATGATATAACCTACAAGCTCACTTCCCGCATAACCGAAAGAGACCTCATCGATTGTGTTATATGTGTTGTCACCTAATGCTTCAACAATAGCAGGCATAACAGCTGCTAACTCATCCTCTGATAATGTAGCGAATGTATCTGCTCCGGCACATACTGCCTTATAAGCATTATCCTTCTTAAGCTGATTCTGATATGCAATAGGCTCTTTTGTAATATCATATACAAGACCTAATGCAAAGCCTGCGATTATAGTAATTGCAAAAAGTATAAGGGTATCTTTAATGATTTTTTTCATTTATTTGTCCCCCTTTTTCTTCTTCTGAATACCAAATGCTCTTGGTGTAGTGAACTTCTCAATCATTGGCACTAAAAGGTTAGAGAAGATAATCGCATATGATACACCCTCTGCATTGTTACCAAATAATCTGAAGATACCTGTAAGAACACCGAGAAGAATACCAAATACAATCTTACCATTCTTTGTAACCGGACTTGTAACGTAGTCAGTAGCCATGAAGAATGCACCAAGCATAAGTCCGCCGCCACATAAATGAGCTGCAAGGAAAGTAAGGTCAAAGCCCTTTCCTCCAAAAATAAGTACAAATACAGCAAATGCTGCAATGTATGTAAGTGGTATTCTGAGTGAAATAACCTTACGGAATACAAGGTATGCTGCACCGATTAATAATGCTATAACTGAGGTCTCACCGATTGTACCGCCAATTGTTCCAATAAACATTGCAAGTACATCCACCTCACCGCCCTGCTTTAATACAGCAAGTGGTGTAGCTGATGAAACGCCATCATATACAAAATTTGTCATACGTCCTGCAAATGAAATAAGTAAGAAACATCTTGCTGCAAGTGCAGGGTTCATAAAGTTCTGACCAAGTCCGCCAAATAACTGCTTAACAACTACAATAGCGAACACACAGCCTAATATTACCATCCATACAGGCATTGTATGTGGCATATTAAGTGCTATTAAAAGACCTGTTAAAGCTGCACTTAAATCGCCGATTGTAATAGTCTTCTTCATAAGATACTCATAAGCTGCCTCCGCACCAACGCAGGCAAGCACTGAAACCACTACAATAAGTGCCGCATTAAAACCAAAATTATATATACCGAAAATAGTTGCTGGAAGAAGTGCAATTATTACATCCAACATAATTCTCTGTGTTGATGAATTATCACGCACGTGTGGTGATGATGATACATTTACCATTTTTCTTCTCCCTCCTACTTCTTTCTTGATGCCATGACCATTTTTCTCATGGACTTAAGTGACTGTGTAAGCTGTCTCTTGGCAGGACATACATAAGAGCAGCATCCGCACTCTACGCACTCCATACCATATAATTTCTGGAAGCCTTCCATATCGCCACGTCTTGCAAGTGTAGCAAGCTTAGCTGGTAAAAGGTTCTCAGGACATACATCCGAGCATCTTCCACATCTGATACATGGGCTCTCAACTGCTTCCTTAACAGGATCCTTAGTAAAGGCAAGAAGTGAAGATGTGTTCTTAGTAACAGGCACATCAAGGCTGTACATAGCAAAGCCCATCATAGGACCACCTGAAATCATCTTCTCAGGCTCACAATTAAAGCCGCCTGCCGCCTCTAAAAGCTCCTTATAGCAGGTACCAACATATACATAATAGTTACGAGGGCTGGCAACAGCATCACCTGTAACAGTTACAATTCTTCTCATTAATGGCTTCTTTTCCATTACTGCATTGTAAATTGACACGATTGTATCTACATTATGTACAATACAACCTGCATCAGCCGGAAGCATGCTTGAATTAATCTGTCTTCCTGTTGTTGCATAGATAAGACAACGCTCACCACCCTGTGGGTACTTTGTCTTAAGAACCTTAACCTCGATGCGGTCTTCACCCGCAACCATCTCCTGTAAAAGCTTAATAGCCTCAGGCTTGTTATCCTCGATACCGATATAACCAACAGCCTTAGGGAATATCTGTAACACAATCTTAAGACCATTAATTAACTTATCCGGTTCCTCAAGCATTCTTCTATAGTCAGATGTAAGATAAGGCTCACACTCTGCTGCATTAACAATAATTCTGTCAATGGCATCCTCATTCTTAGGTGTTAATTTAACGTGAGTTGGGAAGCCTGCACCACCCATACCTACTACACCTGCTTCTTTTACGAGTTCCCTGATTTCTTCCTTGGTAAGCTCAGAAATCTTCTTAGTCTGAGGTTCAACCTCAACTGCCTCATACATCTCATCATTTTCAACGATAATAGCGTTTACCTTCATGCCTGTAGCAGTAAGTCTTGTCTCAATGCTCTTAACTGTTCCTGATACAGATGAATGTACATTAGCTGATATGAACGCCTGTCCCTCAGCAATCTTCTGTCCCATTAAAACTCTGTCGCCCTTAGCAACCAATGGAACCGCCGGAGCACCGATATGCTGTGAAAGCATAAATACTAACTCTTTGCCCGGCTTAAGCTCTTCAATAGGCACATCCTTTGACAATGCTTTTCCATCGAATGGATGAACACCGCCCTTAAATGTTAAAGCCATACTAATACCTCATTTCTACTTTATACTTTATCTTAGTAAACATCCAAACTATTATATAACATTTCTCAATAAAAAAGATAGTCATTTTTTTAACAAATTTTACCAATCGACAAATTTTGTCAATTTCTTACAAAATTTCATTAATAATTTGTTATTTTTTACAAGATATAGTATAATAAAATTATCTTTATGCTTTAAAATATGTATCAAATTATCCATTTTGGAAGAAAGGATATCACCATGCTTAGAATTACAAACGAGATTAACAAAGATATTCCTGATATTTCATATACTAAATACAATAAAAATGAAGTGGTATTTTTTGATATTGAAACCACAGGTTTCTCTCCTGAGACGACTATTCTGTATATGATTGGATGCATTTATTATCAGCAGAACAGATGGATATGTACCCAGTGGTTTTCAGATAATAAAGAAGCTCAGTCCGAAGTTATTACTGCCTTTTTTGAGTTCATCAAAAATTATAAGATTCTCATATGTTATAACGGACAAGGCTTTGACATTCCATACCTTACCAAAAAATGCAAGATGCTTAAGCTTAATTACAGCTTTGATAACATTGCATGTCTGGATATATACAAAACTCTCCAGCCTCATAAATCGTTGTTTAAAGCAGAAAATATGAAGCAGAAAACCATGGAACAATTCCTTGGTGTTAACCGTGAGGATAAGTATACCGGAGGCGAGCTGATTGAGCATTATTTAACATATTTAAAGACCCATTCAAAGGAGCTTCTTGACACACTGGCACTTCATAACCATGACGATTTACTTGGCATGACCACACTGCTTCGTATGCTTTCCTACCCTGCCGCCTTAAACGGAGGCTTTAGTGTAATCGGAATTGGTGCAGCTCCTTTTATAAATTTTGACCAGACTGAGGGTAAGGAGATTACCATTGAGGTCAAGCTTAATCTGCCTGTTCCAAGGCGTGTTTCCTTTGGAAATGATACTTTCTATGTGTCACTTCATGACGACTTGGGCAAGCTGACTATCAAGGCGTATACTAGTGAGCTTAAATATTTCTATCCTAATTATAAGGACTACTATTACCTTCCTGCGGAGGATACCTCCATACATAAAAGTGTTGCCTTCTATGTGGACAAGAACTTCCGTACCAAGGCAAAGGCAGCCAACTGCTACAGCAAAAAAACCGGGTGCTTCCTGCCCCAGTTTGATGAGATTGTATGTCCTTACTTTAAGATTGATTATTATGACAAGATTACTTATTTTGAATTTACGGAGGAATTTAAAACCAATTGGGAATTGATTGGGAAATATTTTTTGCATGTGGTTAATCGGTTGTTGAAGAATTCTTAATTTCTTTCAATATCTTTAACATAATATCTGCTTAATAATTTTCTTGTAAAACCTACACTATTATGCTATTATAATTATGGTGACTTTTTTCACCGGCAATCGTGTACGGGTGGTTGACCTTCATTCCATATAGAATGGAGGTGAGGCTCATGCAGAATAATTTCGACTTTAAGGACTTATTGTCTTTCGGAAAATTTCTCTTAGCACTGCTGACATTCATTTACTTGATTTGTCACTAACATAAAAAACCTTCCCTGTACTTTGGCCAGTCTGGGAAGGTTTTTTATCCACTCGGTCAACCACACTGTGGCGATTGCCTTTTTATATATTATATCAGATAATTAAAATAATTCAAGTATGGTTTTAATTTCTATATATTAATAAAATCAATTCCCCCGTACTCACCAATCTCCTAGAACAATATCAAATCCATTACAATCAATACAACCACAGCTATCACTCCTGCCCCCACCGCCAGCAAAAATTTCTGATAAGGTCTCTTCGCCTCCTCACGGTTCTTTGCAATAACATCCAAGGTCTCACCATTCATAAATGCCGTAATCTCCCTATATGTCTGGATATCATATTTCTTCTTATACTTCTCAATCTTAAACGCCATAGCAAGCATCACCACGCAAAGCACTACATATATTCCAATTCCTGCCCAGCCTAAGAATCTTACAAGCGGTAAAGGAAGAATAATACATGCAATAAGAAGTATTGCGAACACTCCTGAATAACGGTCAAACTCCCTGATTTCCTCACTTTTAATCTCTCTCTTCATAATTTCAATGTCTCCTTTTATTAATTGGTCAAGGGACACATTAAATAATGAACTTAGCAGCAAAAGACTGTGAATATCGGGATAACTCTTGCCTGTCTCCCAGTTAGAGATGGTCTGGCGTGTTACATAGACCTTCTCTGCCAGCTCCTCCTGAGATAAATTAAGCCCTGCCCGATATTTTTTAATCTGATTATTAATCTCCATTTCTACACTCCTCCCTTTGGCATAATCTGTGTTCCTGACCTGAACTCATCTTATGCCATTCCCTTATTAATTTCTATCAAAAGACTTTGACATCCGGCATATTTAGGCTTGCAAAAAGGTTTTGACATGATGGAAAATGTGTGTTTGAATAACTATTATATGGGTGCAAAAGCACCTTCGGTGCATTGTAACGTAATATATATGGATATGCAAACAAGTTTGCATATCCATATATATTACGTTACAGGTGCTACGCACCATTTTGCGCCCTAAGCAAAATAATTCTACTCTATTCCAAGTCCCTTTACATACTCCTCAAATGCCGGTCTGAAATTTGCCTCCGTAATGTCATACTTTCTCTTCATATTTTCAAAATTGTGCATGATATTAGCACAAAACTCCTCATATACCTGCTCTGCTTCTTCCATACTCATATCAGCAGAAAGATATTTTTTCATGTACATCTCAGTCAAATAATCATACAGATCCTGATAATTAGTAAAATCAACCTCCTGATATGAGGTATATCTCTGGGATGCCTGAGCATCAATAAGTGCTACAATGTAGTAAGCATACTGATCATCTCCCATATACTCATCCATCTTAGCTATAAGATAATTAACACTATGATTCATAAAATCCTCACCATCATAGCCAATACAGTCCATTATAATTCGATAACAGCTTGACTGGAAAGGATAAAAGCACGCTCTTTCACCAAGTCCCTGCATTTCGTATGCAATATTAGTAATAATACCTTCCTCTGCATAAGTACCCATCAGGTAATATTCATAAAATCCTGCAACCTTATGATTTTCATTCTCATCGTAATAACTAGTCTGTCTGGCACAATGAGTAAGCTCATGGGTAAGAATAATATAGTTATCCGATTCTCTTGAAAAGTCCTCCCCTTCCAGCAAAAGAATCTGATTCTCCTTTTTTAAATAGCATGCAGCCGAATCAGTAGACAAGGTTTCTTTCATCATTTCGCTCTCACTAATTACTCTTATTTCCAGGGTTTTTAGATTATGATAGAATACACGTAAATCCGATTCAGGATATAAAGCAAGCCAATCCTTAACATACTGTATGATAAACTCCTTATATTCAGGATCAATCTTATCATTTGTTTTAAGAACCTCTTCTATATCCTCCACAGTAATCTTCTTATCAATGCCAAGCACCTCCTCATAGGCACAGGCATCATAAGCCTTATATAGCTTTACTAAATCATATGCCTGATAATCACTGGCAAACATAAAGTCCACATCATCATCTGATGGTGCTGTATATTCTATATATTTCTGATGAATCTCTGCCACTTCCTCTGCTGACAGTGTTGTTTCTTCTGTTGTAGTACTATCCTGTGTACTACTTTCTTTGTCATTATCGGTATCTGATTTATCCTTTTCATCATCTAATTTATCTTTTTCATCAGAATTCTTCTTTGTAGGATAATCATCCCCTTTTGTTCCTGAACCAACGCCACTACTACAACCGTATAATGCCAAAGTCATCATAATACATAATAAAATAATACTGATTTTTGTAGTTTTTTGTTTCTTCATAACCATACAATCCTCCTTGATATATCAGTTTTTATTTATTGCAAAAAAGGAAGCTCTTCCTTGAACTTCCTTTGCGAATTTCATATAGCTAATTCTTATGATAGAAAAACGACTTAGACGAAGTATACCCTAAATCACGGTAATTAACAATCTGCTCCGTGCTTCCAACAAACAGCGTACCACCACTTGTCAGCGAAGCATAGAACTTACGATAAATCGCATCCTTTGCCTCCTCTGTAAAGTATATAACCACATTACGGCATACAATAAGATTACAGCCCGTTGGATATGGGTCCTGTAAGAGATTGTGTTTCTTAAATTCAACACACTTCTTAATCTCATCGCATATCTGATATGAAGTCTCCCCCACCTTAGTGAAGTACTTCTTCTTAAACTCTTCAGGCAATGCATTAAGACTCTGAGCCTTATAAAGTCCCATTCTTGCCTTATCAAGCACCTGCTCATCAATATCTGTTGCAATAATCTTAATCTTATTAAGAGGCATGAACTTACCTAAAAGCATGGCAAGTGAATATGGCTCATCACCTGTTGAACAGGCAGCACTCCATATCTTGACATTGCCATATTTCTTAATTAAATCAGGGAAAATTTCTGCCTCTAGAACCTTCCACTGTTCAGGGTTTCTGTAAAACTCTGATACATTAATGGTAAGGTAGTTGACAAATTCCTCAAATAACTTCTTATCATTCTTAATGGCTGCCACATATTCCTTATATCCGGGATACTTATTCTTGGCAATTAAGGAATCAATACGTCTCTTCATCTGACGTTCCTTGTAGGAATTAAGGTCAATCTTGGTTAGTGCATATACATCTTTTTTAAAGCTTTCGTAATCGTTAATCATATGTTGGTCTCCTAATCTGAAAGTTTTATCCTTAAATATACACAAATCGCCACACCCCCGAAAAGATGTGGCGAAATTAATCAATTACTATTCAGCATCAGTTGTCTCTTCTGCTACTTCCTCTGCTGTCTCCTCTTTAACTGGGGCAAGTAATGCCTTAACACTTAAGCTGATTTTCTTAGCTTCAAAATTGAAATCTACAACCTTAGCTTCGATATCCTGACCAATCTTAAGAACATCTGCCGGCTTCTCTACATGCTCAAGGGCAATCTGAGAAACATGTAATAAAGCATCAATACCTGGCTCAAGCTCAACGAAAGCACCAAAATCTGTCATTCTGGCAACCTTACCTGTTACTACATTACCTAGAGCATACTTCTCAGCTGCTGTTGGCCATGGATTAGTATCAGCAAACTTAAGGCTTAATGCAATCTTATCACCCTGAATATCCTTAATAAATGCCTTAACAGGATCACCTGTCTTATATAACTTCTTAGGGTTCTCAATTCTGCCCCAAGACATCTCTGAAATATGAAGAAGACCGTCTACGCCGCCGATATCAACGAATACACCAAAGTCAGTAACATTCTTAACTGTACCTTCTACAGTCATACCAACCTCAATCTTAGCCATTACTTCTTCCTGTAATTTCTTCTTCTCTGCAACTAATAACTGCTTGCGATCACCGATAATTCTTCTCTTAGCAACATTGAACTCGCTGATTACAAACTGAATCTCCTGACCGGCATACTTAGATAAATCCTTCTCGTATGTGTCAGAAACGAGGCTTGATGGAATAAATACTCTGGCTTCTTCAACGATAACTGTTAAGCCGCCATCAGTAACCTGCGCAACCTTAGCTGTAAGAACTTCCTTATTCTCGTATGCTTCTTCGAGTCTCTTCTTACCATTCTCAGCAGCCAGTCTCTTATATGTAAGCATAACATATCCATCACCGTCATTAACCTTAAGGACCTTAGCCTGAATTGTATCACCTACTGATACAAGTGTGGTTAAATTGACGTTAGGTGTGTTAGTATATTCGCTTCTTGTGATGATACCATCAGCCTTGTAGCCGATATTTAAAATGATCTCATCTTCTTTAACACCGATGACTGTTCCGTCTACGACCTCTCCTGTTCTAATTGTTTTTAAAGATTCTTCTAACATAAGTCGGAGGCCAAGCGGTCTTAGGAAGACA
>JAZQLB010000186.1:0-4873 GCA_045542475.1 Lachnospiraceae bacterium
GCAACACCATTCCATAAGAGGTTCTAAGGCTTCCTCTTGTAAGCTCCTTAATATCATTGCCTGATACAAGAATTTTACCGCTGTTTACATCATAAAATCTCATTAAAAGATTAATTACCGTAGTTTTTCCACAGCCTGTAGGACCAACTATGGCAATTCTCTGTCCCGGCTCTACCTTTAGGTTGAAATTCTCAATAAGTTTCTTGTCCGGCACATATGAAAAACATACATTTTCAAGTGCCACATGTCCGTCTGCATTAAGTTCATTACTACCATCCGGTGTCTGTGGCTCCTCTTCAATAAGCTCTAACACTCTGCCCGCACAGGTAAGAGCATTCTGCAGCTCAGTAACCACGCCGGATATCTCATTAAATGGCTTGGTATACTGATTTGCATAGCTTAATATACACGAAAGCATACCAACTGACAGCTTACCATTTACCACAAATATCGCCCCAAAAAGTGCAACCAGCATATACACAATACTATTTACAAATCTTGTGGATGGATTAGTAATGGATGAGAAAAATATGGCTTTTAACGAGCATTTTTCCAGACGGCTGTTAACCTCTGAAAACTTTTCTAACACCTCATCCTCCTGACTATATGCCTTAACCACCTTCTGATTACCAATCATCTCATCAATAACCGTAGTCTGCTCCCCTCTTGTTTCTGACTGCAGCTTAAACATCTTGTAGGTATTCTTTGCAATAAATGCAGCCACAAACAGTGAAACAGGAGTTACAAGCACTACAATTACAGTAAGCGGAACATTAATTGAAAGCATAAATCCTAAAGTTCCGAGTATGGTAATAACACCTGTAAAAAGCTGGGTAAATCCCATTAACAGACCTTCTGCAAACTGGTCAACATCTGCTATTACACGGCTTACCACATCTCCATAGGAATGCCCATCAATATATTTTAATGGAAGCACCTCAATCTTTCGTATTGCTTCCTCTCTTATATCACGGATTACATTATATGTAATTTTATTATTGCAGACATTCATAAGCCACTGGGCAAGTGCACCTGCCCCGATAACTACTGCCATCAGCTTTAGGATTTTAAATATTCCTTTAAAATCTACAAATCCCTTTTCTATAATAAGGTCAATTGCATCACCAGTTAATATAGGCACATATAATGTTGCCGCAACTGTTACTGCTGCAAGAATTATTGATAGAAC
Source organism: Lachnospiraceae bacterium (assembly GCA_045542475.1). Lineage (GTDB taxonomy): Bacteria > Bacillota > Clostridia > Lachnospirales > Lachnospiraceae > CAG-882. Next base: position 1,190 of record JAZQLB010000186.1, read on the forward strand.
CAGATATATTCTGTATTTTTTTATATATTGCAGAACCTTTGTAAGGGTGGTTCTGTCTTCCTTTGTAAGCTTAACCTTCTTTGCCATGACACAACCTCCTTCTTAGTTCTTTTTCTCAAACTGTGAATAATATATTTCCTGATATACCTCACAGCCTGCTAACAGCTCTTCATGTGTTCCCATACCTGCTATTTCGCCATCCTCAAGAACAATAATCTTATCCGCATGCATAATTGACGAAGTTCTTTGGGATACAATAAATACGGTAGTCTCATCACTCAATCCCTTAATAGCCTTACGAAGCTTGGCATCTGTAGCAAAATCAAGTGCCGATGCACTATCATCAAGGATAAGTATCTCCGGCTTTCTTACAACCGCTCTTGCTATTGTAAGTCTCTGCTTCTGACCGCCTGAGAGATTCTTACCTCCCTGCGCAATCTCAAAATCCAGACCGCCCTCCTTAGTCTCAACAAATTCCTTTGCCTGTGATATCTCAAGAGCCTCCCAAAGCTCGTTATCTGTTACATCAGCCTTGCCCCATTTAAGGTTCTCTCTTATGCTTCCCTTAAATAAAACGGCCTTCTGCATTACAATACCAATTCTCTCTCTAAGAGCATCAAAGCTGTAATCCTTAACATTTACTCCATTAACCAGAACCTCACCCTGAGTTGCCTCATAAAATCTGGGAATAAGCTCCACAAGTGAGGATTTTCCTGAGCCGGTACCACCGATGATACCCACAGTCTCACCCTTTTTAACTGAAAAATCTATGCCTGTAAGGGAGTCATCCGCCCCCTCGTTATAGCAAAGGCTTACATTCTTAAACTCTACTGCCATCTCATTATTCATGGCAGTCATATCCTTTATCCTGTTGCCCTCTGCCATACTTGACTCAAGCTCAAATACCGACTGAATTCTGTTACCACAGGCAACTGCCTTGGTAACTGTAATAATAAGATTAGCAAGCTTTACAAGCTCCACAAGAATCTGGGACATATAATTAACAAGAGCAACAACTTCACCCTGACTGATTATGCCTCCATCAACCTGGAGTGCACCTGTCCAGATAAGTGCCATCATGGCACCATTTACTATAATAAAGGTTATTGGATTCATAAGTGCAGATATCTTACCAACAAATTTCTGTATATCCGTAAGAGCATCATTCTTCTCATCAAAATCAGCAATCTCACGCTCTTCCTGATTGAAAGCTCTGATTACTCTTGCACCGGTAAGGTTCTGTCTCGTAATCTGTAGTACTCCGTCAAGCGCCGCCTGAACCTTTTTATATAAAGGAATGCTTACTAACATTATTCCAAATACAACAACTGAAAGCAGTGGAATAGCCACTACAAAAATAAATGCTGCCTTTACATTAATGGTAAATGCCATAACCATGGCACCAAATACGATAAATGGTGACCTTAAAAATAATCTTAAAACCAGATTAACACCTGACTGTACCTGATTAATATCGCTGGTCATTCTGGTTATAAGTGTTGAGGTTCCCAGCTTGTCAAGTTCAGAAAATGACAGTCCTTGAATATGTGAAAATAATGCATACTTAAGCTTTGCAGCAAAACCAACTGCTGCCTTTGCAGAAAAATACTGGGCTGTAATCGCGCATACAAAACCAATAATAGCAAGTACTATAAGAATTACAGCCATTCTTATAATATATGGTACATCCCCATTTTCAATACCTGTATCAATAATTGCAGCAATTACAAGAGGTACAAATAATTCAAAGGATGCCTCTAACATTTTAAATAAAGGAGCCAAAATAGTTTCCTTTTTATAATCCTTTAAGTATTTTAATATCTTTTTCAAAATAATCTCCAATCCGTTATAAGCAATCTGCCGTTATTCAAATACTGACCCAGCATAGCTTATTTCACTATCCTTCATTAATTCAAAATCCACACTCTTTTTTACATCTCCATAAGCACCGATTTCGTAATCACCAAGAACAGTGCTTCCTGTTAAAAAAGGAAGCTTAAGTGCTACTGATACTGCGGTTGCAAGATACCCCTCTTCTATGGCATCTCTGATATAATATACCGCATCATACGCAGGTCTTATACCATCACACAGCTCATTTGGTGCCAGCGAATAGCTTCTGCAATAAGTCTCGATAAACATTGCTATATCCTCATTAGGATTTAATACAGACATATTACACGGCACATATATTTCATACCCCATGGAATTATCTACCATATCCGAATATTTATCTGTTCCAAGAAAAATCCCACTATATCCACACATAATGGCTGTGCTTAAAATACTATCCACAAGTTCCGGACTATCTGTCGGAATAAGAACTGCCTCTGCTTCTGATTCAATTACCATTCCCCAAAATGCCTGTAGCTCATCCGCATCTGATAAAGCCTCTACACAAACCACATTCAACTTATCTGCAATCGCCGCTGCCATAAAATTCTCATAACAGTTAATTGAGTATTCGTTCTCCTCAAAATAGGCAACTGCAAGCTTGTTAATCTCAAGCTCATTTTCAGAAAAATATGAAATTGCCTCCATTACATATTTATCCGAATAACATGACTGATTTGAGAAATCTGCTGCAACAACCAAATCATTTCCTGTAAGAACTGGTGTTATAATAGGAATATTAACCGTATTTGAGGTATCCCAAATCTGCTTATAGGACTCTAGTGTATTTGTTCCAATAACAGCACATGCCCCGGCTTCCTGAAGCTGGTAATACGCTCCTGCTGCCTCTAAGGCAACACCCTTGTCATCTTTTTTTATAAGCTCTATCTTAAGCCCCTCTGTTAATACCCCACCTGCCGCATTAATCTCATTGACAGCCATTTCTATAGCATTATACATCTGCTGTGATTCCTCTGCCTTTTCGCCTGAAAAATCAAGAATAACTCCTAGTTTAACTGTCATTGCTTCATTTACAGGTTCTTCCTTCTTGCTACAGGCGGTAACAGAAAAAATCATAACAATAACCAACGCCAGACTGATTAACCTTTTATCCATAAATCCTCCTATATTCTGGTAGACCATGTAGAACAATCCACAACCCTTGTTGCCAGACCTTCATAAAACTCAGGCTCATGACAGATAAGAAGAATGCTGCCCTTATACGCCTTTAAGGCTCTTTTAAGCTCTTCCTTGGCATCCACATCAAGATGGTTGGTTGGCTCATCAAGCAGCAATATATTGGATGGTCTGTTCATAAGCTTACACAGACGTACCTTTGCCTGTTCACCACCACTAAGCACCTGAACCTGACTCTCAATATGCTTGGTTGTAAGACCACATTTTGCAAGTGCTGAACGAACCTGATACTGGGTAAAGCCCGGGAACTCCTCCCAAATTTCCTCAATACAGGTTCTTCTATTTCCCGGAGCCATCTCCTGCTCAAAATATCCAATTTCAAGATAATCACCTAGTGTGACTGAACCGCTAATAGCAGGAGTAAGCCCTAAAATACTCTTTAAAAGCGTAGTCTTACCAATACCATTAGCACCAAATAATACCAGCTTCTCACCTCTTTCCATAGCAAAATCAAGAGGTCTTGAAAGCGGATCATCATAGCCGATAACAAGTTCCTTAGTCTCAAATATATATCTGCCCGGTGTTCTCGCCTCAAGGAAATTAAATTCAGGCTTTGGTCTCTCTACAGCCTTTTCTATACGCTCCATTTTATCA
>JAZQLB010000187.1:0-4098 GCA_045542475.1 Lachnospiraceae bacterium
TAGATAAAATGGCACTTAGAAAAATCAGAACACAGGGAGACCCATGTTTAAATAAGGTATGTAAGGAAGTAACAGAGGTTAATGGAAGAACAATGACCTTAATTGACGATATGATTGAAACCATGTATGAGGCAAATGGCGTTGGTCTTGCAGCACCACAGGTGGGAATTTTAAAGAGAATTGTTGTTATTGACGTAGGAGAGGGACCAATCGTAATGATTAACCCTGAGATTATAGAAACAAGCGGTGAGCAGACCGGCAGCGAGGGTTGTCTTAGTGTTCCGGGCAAATGTGGAATGGTTACAAGACCTAACTACGTTAAGGCGAAGGCATTTAATGAGGAAATGGAAGAGTTCATTATCGAGGGCGAGGAGCTTCTTGCCAGAGCAATCTGTCATGAGCTTGGTCATCTTGATGGACATTTATATACAGAGTATGTGGAAGGCCCTTTAATGGATACAAAGGATGACGACGAAGAATAAGCATTCGTTTTAGTGGAGGTAGTATGAGAGTAGTGTTTATGGGAACCCCTGATTTATCAGTTGGGACATTAGAGGCTTTAATAAATAACGGTCATGAAGTAGTAGGTGTTGTAACACAGCCGGATAAGCCAAAGGGCAGGGGCAAGGAATTAATGATGACTCCTGTTAAGGCAAAGGCGGTGGAGCATAATATTCCTGTATATCAGCCTCTTAAGGTTAGAAAAAATGAGGAGTTCATGGCAGACCTGACAGCTCTGGCACCTGATGTTATTGTAGTAGTAGCCTTTGGTCAGATTCTTCCAAAGGAAGTACTTGAACTGCCAAAATATGGCTGTGTTAATGTGCACACTTCATTATTACCTATGTACAGAGGTGCAGCACCAATACAGTGGGTAATTATTAATGGCGAGGCAGAAAGCGGTGTGACAACCATGCTTATGGATACAGGCATTGATACAGGAGATATGCTGTTAAAGAGAGTGGTTCCTATTGATAAAAAGGAGACCTATGGCTCATACCATGACAAGCTAAGTGTAGCAGGAGCCGAGCTTCTTATTGAAACCTTAAGCGGTCTTGAGGCAGGTACAATCACTCCGGTTAAACAGGAGGGCGAGACTAGCTATGTTTCCATTATTGATAAGTCAATGGGCAATATTGACTGGAATAAGTCTGCTGTCGAAATAGAGCGATTAATCAGAGGTCTTAATCCTTGGCCAAGTGCATATACTCATCTTGATGGGAAAACACTAAAGCTATGGGATGCGGATGTTTGTGAGAATGATAATAATGCTTTGGAAGCAGGAACTATAATTAATATTACCAAGGATTCCTTTAGTGTTGTTACAGGTGATGGCTTACTTAAGATAAATGAGCTTCAGATTGAGGGAAAAAAGAGGATGGACACAGGCTCATTCCTGCGAGGCTACAAGCTTAGCGAGGGAGTAGTATTAAAGTAAGGAGGTTTATTATGATATTAGCATATTACAGCTATGGATACGGTTATGGCTATGGATATGGCTATGATCCAACCTGGCTATTACTTATAGCATCAGGAATAATTGCACTTATAGCACAGTTTAAGGTATCATCTACCTTTAATAAGTATAGTCAGGTAGCAAGCCGAACCGGACTTACAGGAGCAGAGGCAGCTGAGAGAATTTTGCATTCAAAGGGCATATATGATGTAAGAATACAGCATGTTGCAGGTCATCTTACAGATAATTATAATCCAACCAATAAGGTGCTTTCTCTTTCGGATGCAACCTATAATTCACGTTCTGTGGCAGCCATTGGTGTGGCAGCTCATGAATGTGGACATGCGATACAGCATGATGAGGGGTATAGTTTTCTTAAGTTTAGAACAGCACTTTTTCCACTTGCCAGCTTTGGCTCACAGTTTTCGTTTATTTTTATTATGGCGGGAATATTCTTTGGGTCATTTAGTGTGTTAATTGATGTGGGAATCATACTTTTTTCATTTGCAGTATTATTCCAGTTAGTAACCTTACCGGTGGAATTTGATGCATCAGGAAGGGCACTTAGGTTGCTTGAAAGTAATGGAATTCTCTATGACACTGAGGTTACACAGACCAGAAAGGTGCTGTCGGCAGCAGCCATGACCTATGTGGCAAGTGCGGCAACTGCTATTATTCAGCTTGCCAGATTACTTTTATTAAGAGGTAGAGACCGTGACTAATTCAGTTAATACAAGAGAAATTGCTCTGGATATTCTGATGGAGATTAACGAAAAGGAGCAGTATCTTCATATTCTTCTTAATGATGCTCTAAGGAAGTTTCAGTATCTTGAGAAGAATGAGAGAGCATTTATTTCAAAGCTTGTAAGAGGAACTATTGAAAGAAGATTAACCTTAGATTATGTGGTTAATCAGGTATCCAGCGTTCCTGTTAATAAAATGAAGCCCCTTATCAGGAATCTTATGAGAATGAGTGTATATCAGATGATGTACATGGAACAGGTTCCGGCAAGTGCGGTGTGTAATGAAGCAGTTAAGCTGGCGCAGAAGCGTAAGTTTACCAGTCTTAAGGGCTTTGTAAATGGTGTATTAAGAAATATAAGCAGGAAGCTCCCGGATATGGAGCTTCCTACTAGTGCTTCAATAAAGTATTCCATGCCACAGGAGCTTGTGGATATGTGGAATAGGGCATATGGAGAGGACGAGACAGAGGTTATGCTTAAGACATTTCTTGAGGATAAGAAGCTGTCGGTTATCACTAATACCACAAAGATAACGGCTGAGGAGCTTAAGAGCAGGCTTGAGGCAGAGGGACTTACCGTGGAAGGGGCTCCATATATTAAGGATGCGTTTATTATATCAGGAATTAATTATCTGGATGAGCTTGACTCATTTAATGAAGGTTTGTTCCAGATACAGGATATAAGCAGTATGCTAGAGGGCGTTATTGCTTCTCCTAAGGAAAATGACTACATAATTGATGTATGTGCGGCTCCGGGAGGCAAAAGTATATTTGCAGCCATTAAACTTAATGGCACCGGAAATGTTGAAGCAAGGGATGTAACACCTATGAAGGTGGCACAGATAGATGAGAATGTGACAAGACTTGAGCTTACTAATGTGGTAACAGAGGTAAGGGATGCACTTGAAATAGATGAAGAGTCTGTTAATAAGGCAGATATAGTGCTGGCAGACCTTCCTTGCTCGGGCTTAGGAATTATTGGCAGAAAGCCGGATATAAAGTATAATGTTACATTAGATAAGACAAAACAAATAGTTAAGCTGCAAAGAGACATTTTAGATGTGATAACAGGCTATGTTAAGCCGGGTGGATATATAATATATTCTACATGCACACTTAATAAGGCAGAGAATGAGGATAATGTAAAATATATCTGTGAAAAGGGCTTTGATGCCGTGGATATATGCGAACTTATTCCGGAGATGGTATATTCTGATACCAAGGCGTTTTCAGGTGAGCTGCATGAGAAGCTTGTGGATGATGCAAAAAACGGCTATATTACATTATTACCGGGTATACATGATTGTGATGGCTTTTTTGTGGCAAAACTTAGAAAAAAGTAAGGTTTAATTATGAGTGAGATAAGCATGAAGGAACAGGATAGCGGGCTTGAATTAAGCTATGAGGATATTAAATCACTAAATAAGGAAGAGTTAGGACAACTGATTGCGGCTGTTGGAGGTCAGAAGTTTCGTACAGGTCAGATTTATGACTGGCTTCATAAGAAGTTTGTTACAAGCTATGATGAAATGTCTAATGTTCCAAAGGATTTAAGAGAAAAGCTGTCTAACATCAGTCCGCTTACAACGGTTAAGATGGTGGATAAGCAGGTTTCAAAGCTTGACGGAACAGCTAAATATCTGTTCAGATTAAGTGATGGTAATTTAATAGAGAGCGTGTTGATGAGATATAAGTTTGGTAATTCCGTATGCATATCCTCGCAGGCAGGCTGCCGAATGGGATGCCGCTTTTGTGCATCAACACTTAATGGTTTATCAAGAAGCCTTCTTCCTTCGGAAATGCTTGACCAGATATACAGAATTCAGGCAGATACAGGTGAAAGAGTATCCCATGTGGTAATTATGGGAACGGGAGAGCCTTTTGATAATTATGATAATGT
>JAZQLB010000188.1:0-11980 GCA_045542475.1 Lachnospiraceae bacterium
AGAGACAATAATATGAAAATGGATGAGAACCGCAGGTGACTGCGGTTCTTTTTGTTGTTGCCAGGACATTCTTGCAGTGACAATGTCTTGTTCTTAAGCCTTTTGGGGGAATGGGAGCAGCCTGGAGGCAATAATACTTACCTCTTTTTTACGCCTTTTTTACATATAAATGATTAGGAATTTTACAAATGAGGTATATACTTCATAGTGTAAAGACGAGAGGAAAGAGGATAAGAAAAATGAGAAAGAATAGTTTGATTAAGAAATGTACAGCTTTATTAGGTTGTATGGCATTTACAATGGCAATGGTAACAGGATGTGGAAATAACGCATCAAATAACGAGACAACAAAAGATGTAGCAGGAGCTCAGACAAAGCTTGAAGGAACACTTACCCTTTCAGGTTCAACATCAATGGAGAAGCTGGCAACAGCACTTGGTGAGTATTTCATGGAGACTAATCCAGGTGTAACAGTAACCGCAGAATTTACCGGTTCATCAGCCGGTATCGAGGCAATTCTTGCTGGCAAATGTGATATTGGTAATGCTTCAAGAAATCTAAAGGACAGCGAAAAGGAGTCAGGAGCAGTTGAAAATATAGTAGCCATTGATGGTATCGCCGTAGTGGTAGATAAGGCAAACATGGTAACAGACATCACTAAGGAACAGCTTGTTGCTATCTATACAGGGGAAGTTACTAACTGGAGCGACCTTGGGGGAAGCGACACGCCAATTGTTGTTATCGGGCGTGAGGCAGGTTCAGGTACAAGAGGCGCATTTGAAGAGATTCTTGAGATTGAAGATGCATGTACATACGCAGTAGAGTGTGACCAGACAGGTGCAGTTATGGCTAAGGTTGCAGCAACAGAGGGCGCTATAGGTTATGTTTCACTTGATGTAGTAGACGATACAGTTACAGCACTTGCGCTTGATGGAGTAGCAGTCACAGCGGATAATATCGTTGCAGGCTCATATTTTCTTTGCAGACCATTTGTAATGGCAACAAAGGGTGAAATTTCATCACAGAGCGAGCTTGTTCAAGCGTTTTTTGAGTTTATTAAGTCAGAAGAAGGACAGGCGATTATTAAAAGTGTGGGACTTATAGCAGTTGAATAATATAAATCTCCTTAGAAATTATTTAGGCTGACGGCAGCTTAGGGATACTTCCTGACTGCCATATGCTATTTTAAAGAAAAGAGGAAATTGTGAATATAGATATTTATAAAAGTAAGGTTACTAAATCATTAGTGGAAAATATCGCGAGGTGGGTATTTATTATATTTGGCTTATTTGCTGTAGCAGCGGTTTTATCTATTACATTATATATGTTTATTAACGGAACACCTGCTCTTGCGAAGGTTGGTATTGCAGAGATTTTATTTGAAACTGAGTGGATGCCTACGGCTGCTGAACCAAAATTCGGTATTTTATATGTAATTCTTACATCAATCGTAGGAACCGCACTTGCAATAATAATAGGTGTACCAATTGGTGTTTTGTCAGCAATATTTCTTGCAGAGGTGGCACCAGTGAGGCTTGTTAAGATAGTTAAGCCTGCGGTAGAACTACTTGCTGGAATTCCATCGGTTATATATGGACTTCTTGGAATTATGATATTAAATCCTCTTATGTATAAGCTTGAAAAAATTGTATTTGCAGGCAGCACGACACATCAGTATACAGGAGGCTCCAACCTTTTAGCAGCGGTGTTGGTGCTTGCCATTATGATACTTCCAACAGTTATTAATATTAGTGAAGCATCAATTAAGGCGGTTCCGTCTCATTTAAAGGCGGCATCCCTTGCAATGGGAGCATCTCACATTCAGACTATATTCAAGGTTATTCTTCCAGCAGCAAAATCAGGAATTATGACAGCCATTGTACTTGGCGTGGGAAGAGCTATCGGTGAGGCTATGGCAATTACCTTGGTTGCCGGAAGTGCGGTTAATTTGCCACTTCCGTTTAATTCAGTACGATTCCTGACAACAGCTATTGTAAGTGAGCTTTCATATTCTGCGGATACGCACAGAGAGGTATTGTTTACAATTGGTCTTGTGCTATTTATTTTCATTATGATTATCAATCTTGTATTAACAGCGGTGTTAAAGAAGGGAGATAAGAAAAATGCATGATTTGCTTATAAGGAAAAAAAGAATTACAGACAGCATATTGTATGTGGTTATATACATATCAGCATTTATGTCAGTAGCACTTGTATTGGGGATTATCGGTTATGTTGCATATAGAGGAATAGGAACAATTAACTGGGAATTTATTTCCACAGAAAAGAGTGTCATTGCTGGAACAGATGGAATACTGGGAAATATTATAAATACATTATATATAGTATTCCTTACAATTCTTATTGCTACACCAATTGGTGTGGGAGCAGCGGTATACTTAACCGAGTATTCTAAGCCGGGTAAAATAGTTAAAGTTATTGAATATACAACAGAGACACTTGCCGGAATTCCATCAATTATATTTGGTATGTTTGGTATGGTATTTTTCTCAGAGGTGCTTAACCTTGATTATTCAATACTTTCAGGCTCATTTACACTTACGCTTATGGTGTTACCGCTTATTACAAGAAATACACAGGAGGCACTAAAGACTGTTCCTGAAAACTACAGAAGCGGCGCTATCGGAATGGGGGCAGGCAAGTGGTATCTGATTAGAACCATTATTCTTCCGTCTGCCATGCCGGGAATTATTACAGGGGTTATCCTTGCTATAGGCAGAATAGTGGGTGAGTCTGCCGCACTTTTATTTACCGCAGGCAGTGCATATCGTCTGCCAAGACTTGGAAAGTCAATTCAGACGATTATGGAACCACTTATTGAGAAATTCACGCAGTCCGGTGGTACTCTTACCATCGAAATGTATCTGCGAATGACCAAGGCGGATTATGCCGGAGCATTTGGAATTGCTTTGGTACTTATAGTGATTGTACTTGCTATTAATTTTATTACTAAGTATTTGGCAGCGAGGCTTGATGTAAATAAGAGAGCTTAAAAAGGAGATTATATGTCAGAAAATATTCTTACAATTAGGGATTTGAATCTTTGGTATGGCGAAAATCATGCTTTAAAGAGCATTTCCATGGATATAAAAAGAAACGCAATCACTGCCTTCATCGGACCATCAGGCTGTGGTAAGTCTACATTTCTTAAAACGCTTAACAGAATGAATGATTTGATTCCGGGGGTCAGGGTTACAGGTGAGATAAAATATGATGGTATTGATATCTATGATAAGAGAGTGGATACTACATTACTTAGAAAGAAAATAGGTATGGTATTCCAGCAGCCTAATCCATTTCCAATGAGCATATATGATAATGTGGCTTATGGACCAAGAATTCACGGTATTAAGAATAAGGCTGAGCTGGATGCAATTGTGGAGGAGAGCTTAAGAGGAGCGGCTATATTCGATGAGGTTAAGGACAGACTGAAAAAATCAGCCCTTGGCTTATCGGGTGGTCAGCAGCAGAGATTATGTATTGCCAGAGCACTTGCGGTATCACCGGAGATTCTATTAATGGATGAGCCGACCAGTGCCCTTGACCCAATATCAACCCTTAAGGTAGAGGAACTTATGGAGGAGCTTAAGAAAAAATACACGGTAGTAGTGGTTACGCATAATATGCAGCAGGCTGCCAGAGTATCAGATGATACGGCATTCTTCCTTGTTGGTGAGGTAATAGAAAAGGATACAACTGATAAAATATTCTCCATGCCGGGAGATAAGAGGACTGAGGATTATATTACAGGACGTTTTGGCTGATGGGAAGCAATAATATATATATCGGAGGAAAAATGAGAAGCAGATTTGATAAAGAATTAGCAGGACTTAATAATGAGCTGATTAATATGGGAAACATGATTGAGCAGGCAATCCAGAAGGCAGTGGAGGCTTTGGTCAATCAGGATGTAGAGCTTGCCGGTCAGGCTATGGAATACGATTATGAGATTGATAAGCAGGAAAAGGAGATTGAGAATATCTGTTTTAAGCTGCTATTACATCAGCAGCCGGTGGCTGGAGATTTAAGGCTTATTACGGCGGCTCTTAAGATGATTAGTGATATGGAGCGAATTGGTGACCAGGCGGCGGATATTTCGGAGATTACTATTATGATGGCGAAAACGGATTATATTAAGAGGCTTGACCATATAAGTGCCATGGCTAAGGAGACTATGATAATGGTTATGGACAGCCTGCAGTCCTTTGTGGATAAGGATATTGATAAGGCAAATGCGGTTATTATGCAGGATGATGTGGTGGATGATTTGTTTGATACGGTTAAGAGGGAGGTTATTGAGATTATTCATAATTCTCCGGAAAAAGGAGATCAGGCGATGGATTTGCTTATGATTGCCAAGTATTTTGAGAGGATTGGGGACCATGCGACTAATATTGCGGAATGGGTGATTTTCTCGATTACGGGGGAGCATGATGCACATAAGAATTGATTAGGTTTGCTGTGTATTGGTAAGTCTGCATTTTTCATTGTGCATGCCTTATCCGGTGAAAATTTTACACAAATTTTACAAAAGTATCTCTTAGATTATATTTTAATCCTTTAAAATAAATTTGGTATAAAATAAATATAGACTAAAAAGTAAATATTTAGTACAATAGGACTATATGATACTTAAGAAATGATTTTGGAGGATTTGAAATGGACATTTTCAACGTGCTGGATATGATAGGCGGTCTTGCCCTGTTTTTATTTGGTATGAATGCTATGGGTGATGGCCTTGCGAAGATTTCGGGAGGTAAGTTAGAGAGAATTCTTGAAACACTTACCAAGAAGAGAGGTATGGCAGTATTACTTGGTGCTGCTGTAACTGCAGTTATTCAGTCATCATCAGCTACTACGGTAATGGTAGTAGGTTTTGTTAATTCAGGTATTATGAAGCTTAATCAGGCTATCGGTATTATCATGGGTGCTAATATTGGTACAACGATTACTTCGTGGATTTTGAGTCTTTCAGGTATTGAGAGCGGGAATTTGTTTGTTAAGCTTTTAAAGCCTAGCTCATTTTCACCTGTGCTTGCCATTATTGGTATAGTATTAATTATGTTCTCTAAGAAGGACAAGAAGAAGGATGTTGGTTCTATTTTAGTTGGCTTTGCTATTCTTATGTTTGGTATGGATGCAATGAGTGCAGCTGTTAAGGGGCTTCAGGATGTACCAGCATTTACAAGCTTGTTTACAATGTTTACCAATCCGATACTGGGTATGATTGCAGGAGCTGTTTTGACAGCGATTATTCAGAGCTCATCTGCTTCTGTTGGTATTTTACAGGCATTATGTGCAACAGGCAGCGTATCAATTGGTGCGGCGCTTCCTATTATCATGGGACAGAATATTGGTACATGTATAACTGCACTTATATCTGCTATTGGAGCTAATAAGAATGCTAAGAGAGCGGCGCTTGTCCATTTCTATTTTAATTTAATTGGTACTACGTTGTTTATGATAGTGTTCTATAGTATTAATGCCTTTGTTCATTTTGAGATATTGAATGAAGCAGCTGATGCACTATCAATAGCAGTAATTCATACAACCTTTAATGTACTTGCTACAATGGTTCTTATTCCATTTGCTGACCTTCTTGGAAAGCTTGCAACACTTACAATTAGAGACAATGAAGCAGAAACAGCACCTATGGATGAGCTTGATGCAGAGTTTCAGGTGCTTGACCCAAGATTCCTTGAGACTCCTGCATTTGCGGTTGACCAGTGTAAGAATGTTGCCATTAAGATGGCACAGGTATCTAAGGATGCACTATTTATGGCTATGGAGCTTCTTAATGAATATGACCAGACCAAGGCAGAGCAGGTTATTAAGATGGAGGGCATTGTTGACAGATACGAGGATGAGCTTGGTTCTTACCTTGTTAAGTTAAGCAGCAAGAGTCTTACTAAGGCTGACAGCCATACTCTTTCAATGATTCTTCATATAATTGGAGATTTAGAGAGAATTTCTGACCATGCTGTTAACATTCAGGAAACAGCTCAGGAGATGTATGAGAAGAAGCTTTCATTCTCAGAGAAGGCAGCGGCTGAGATTAAGGTATATGGCGATGCCATTCATGAGATTATTAATATGGCAATAGAGTCCTTTGTTAAGGAGGATATTGAAATTGCTACTAATATTGAGCCGCTTGAGGAGGTTATGGATTTCCTTAAGGCAGAGCTTAAGGATAGACATGTTAAGAGACTTACAAAGGGCAAGTGTACAATCGAGCTTGGCTTTGTGCTTAATGATTTAATTACTAATTATGAGAGAGTTGCAGACCACTGCTCTAATATTGCGGTATGTCTCATTCAGGTTAATGAGGATGGCTTCGATACTCATGGATATATTGATAATCTTAAGAGCGAGGATAACGAGAACTTTAAGATTAGATATCATTGGTATAAGGAAAAGTACATGCTGCCATAATTGGTGTTTGAAATAAGGGGTATATATGGCGTTAATTTATATCGTTGAAGACGATGAGAATATCAGAGAAATAGAGACTATTGCACTTAAAAACAGCGGATATACAGTCAGTGGCTTTGAATGTGCCAGGGAATTCAGAAAGGCACTTACGGATAAAAAGCCGGACCTTATTATGCTTGATATTATGCTTCCGGATGAGGATGGCATAGAGATATTAAAGAGACTTCGCGCATCAGGAGAGACCAAGAAGATACCTGTTATCATGGTTACCGCCAAGTCTACGGAGCTTGATAAGGTCAGAGGACTGGATATTGGTGCAGATGATTATATTACCAAGCCTTTTGGGGTAATGGAGCTTATTTCAAGGGTTAAAGCCTTGATAAGACGAAGCCTTGCCAATGATGGTGCTAAGAATATTAAAGTCGGAAATATCTACATTGATGGTGAGCGGCATATGGTTTATGTGGATGATAAGCCATGTGAGCTTACCTATAAAGAGTTTGAGCTTTTGAAATGTCTTATGCTTAATACGGGAGTTGCCATGCAGCGTGACCGTATTATGGAGCTTGTATGGGGCATAGATTTTGAGGGTGAATCAAGAACACTTGATATGCACATTAAGACCTTGAGACAGAAGCTGGGTGAGTCCGGTAAGATGATAAAGACCGTCAGAAATGTCGGATATGTTTTGGAGTAAATGATTAAAGGGTATGAAAGAGAAGATTAGAAATCAGCTTTTAAAAATTTCATTTATTGCTATTATAATAACGCTCATTATTTCAGTGGGCGTTTTTTATAAGCTTTTTACAAATCAAGTATTTACTGATTTAAAAAGCTATGTGGATGTTATTTCTTATAATGTGGCGCAGGAGAAGTTTACCGATTGGTATAAGGAATCCGCTCTTACTAGGAATAGCATAAGAGTGACTATAATCAGTGAGGACGGAAGTGTTCTTTATGACAGTGAGGCGAGCAGTGCAGATATGGAAAATCATGGAAACCGCCCCGAAATAGCCAGTGCCTTAAAAGATGGTGAGGGCTCAAGTATAAGACATTCTCAAACTCTTGATAAAAGCACATATTATTATGCGAGAATGCTAGAGAATGGAATTATAATAAGAGTATCAAGTGATGCCGGTAATATTTGGGCAGTATTATTATCAGCAATACCTGTAATTATCGGTTTTGCGGGAATTCTTCTTGTGGTATGCTTTATCTGGTCAAAATACCTTACAAAAAGACTTATAGAGCCCATTGAGGCTATTGCTCCCAATATTAATAATATGTCCATTGAGCCGGCTTATAAGGAGCTTATTCCATTTGTGGATGCACTTAAAGCCCAGCATGCGGATATTTTAAGAAGTGCGACAATTCGTCAGGAATTTACCGCGAATGTATCTCATGAGCTGAAAACACCACTAACTGCCATATCCGGCTATGCAGAGCTGATTGAACAGGGAATTGTAAAGGATGAAGAGGTTATACGAATCGCAGGTGAAATCAGGAATAATTCCACCAGACTTCTCACGCTTATTAATGATATTATTAACCTGTCAGAGCTTGACAGTGAAGGGCTTAAGCTTCGATTAGAAAGGTTCGATTTATATGAGGCTGTAAGAAAATGTGCAAAAAGTCTTGCAGTAAATGCACAGAATCGTAATGTGGAGCTGGTGGTTATGGGAACGGAATCCATGATTAATGCCGATAAGGGAATGGTGGACGAGATAATATATAACCTCTGTGATAACGCCATAAGATATAATAACGTGGGAGGCAGAGTATATATTGATGTGGGTGTAACCTCAGATAATAAGGTTAAGCTTGTAGTAAAGGATACCGGAATCGGTATTCCAAAGGAGCATCAGGCAAGAATCTTTGAGCGATTCTACAGAGTGGATAAGAGCCGTTCAAAGGAAACCGGAGGAACAGGACTTGGACTTGCCATTGTTAAGCATATACTTACCCAGCATGGTGCCAGCCTTACACTTGACAGCGATGAGGGTAAGGGAACATGCATAACTGTTGTATTTGATGAAGCTAAATAGATTTATACTGGCTTGGTGTAAAGCCTGTTATTTCCTTAAACTGTCTGCTGAAATGTTCAACATTCTCATAGCCGCAGATTTCGGCTATGGCGGATATAGAAGTCTGATCGATGGAAAGGAGATGGCAGGCTTTTTCTATGCGGCTTCGTATAATATCCTGAATAACCGACACACCGAACAGCTCCTTATATATGTGCTGGAAATAAGACACACTGAGATTAAGTTCCTCTGCGATTTCAGAGACAGTTTTCTTCTGAAGCGGATTGGCATATATGCTGTTTCTCACCTCACAAAATAGCGGACGATGTCTTTTTAGCTTGTCCGATAAACGGATTTCAAGGTGGTACATATCACTGTATTTATAAAAAATAGTCCTAAGCCTTGCATCCATAATAAGCTCATGGTGGCTTCCTCTCTGATGAAATTCCTTAAGAAGCTCACGTATAAGCGTGCTAAGCTCTGTATGATTGGAGAGTACGGTAAGTGTATTAAGCGGAATATTAAGACTTGCTATAAATTCATCCACATCTGTTCCATCAAATACAATCCAGTCATTAATATATGTCTCATCAAGATAATAATATACAGGTGTTCCCGGAGTATACAGTATAAACGCAGGCGCAGTCACATACTGACGTATAAGCCCAGGATGTCTGGCATAGGCATCCGTTGGAAAATCTACATTAAAGCTGATATTATTAAGCTCCAAGCATTTCTGTTTATGAAAATCCTTATCAAATTCAAAATAAGCCGGGCTTTTAACTAAAAGAAATAAATATCTTTCGTGGCCCTCGGGTCTGTCAACATTAATACCATTCTGGTGCGTGGAATTATGTCCTATATTTCTTACGGTAAGCATAGTAGCAATCCTTTCCTGAAATATTATAAGCAATCATGAAATGCATCAGGCTTACATCATTCATGATAATAATATATTATATCATAAAATAAAAAAGCAGAAAATATCAAATTCTTAACAGTATATATCATTGAAAAAAATCTAAAAAATCATATAGTAAAAAATATCAGAGGTACTTAAAAATAGGAATAGGGTACTATTAAAATCAGGAGGATTATGCTATGGATGCGTTGAAGTGGTTTTACTCATACTTCAAGAAATACCAATGGAAAACGATAGTGGGACTTGTTTTAGTTACGGTTACATCATTTCTGGCTATTGTTAATCCGAAGATAACAGGCTTTATAGTGGATGATATTATCGGGGATGGCTCCAATATCAAGGTGGATTTGCTGCCAAAGTTCTTATTGCTGATGATAGGGGCAGTTTTATTAAGAGCAGGTTTAAGGCTTGTGTTTTTATGGATGTTTGAAACATCCTCACAGGATATGCTCTATGATATGAGAGATGCCATATACCGCAATCTGCTAGCCAAGGATTTTGCATTTTATAATAATCACAGAACCGGTGATTTGATGTCACGTCAGACCGGAGATATGATGGCAGTGAGACATTTTGTGGCACATGTAATTTATTTTACATATGAGTGTACGCTGTTGTTTATAATATCGCTTATTATGGTGTTTACGGTGGATTATAAGATTGCACTGGCGATGCTGCTTATCCTGCCGATAACACTTGTTAATACCATTATTCAGTCAAAGAATATTAAGCCAAAGTTTGGTACAGTAAGGGAGCGTTTCTCCAAGCTTAATGCCTTTGCACAGGAAAATATAAGTGGTAACAGAGTGGTTAAGGCCTTTGCCAAGGAAGATTATGAAATCAGAAAATTTGATATAGAAAACTCGGGCTACAGGGATTCGGAGCTGGCTGCTGCCAAGGTATGGGTTAGGCATGTGCCTATCTTTGAGCTTCTTGCCAACCTTCTGACTTTTGTTCTTATGCTGGTAGGTGGACTTATGGTTATTAACGGTCACATGACACTTGGAAATATGGCAATGATTAACGGATATCTGTGGATGTTAAATGAGCCTCTTAGAATGGCGGGCTGGATTGTAAATGACTGGTTCAGATTTATTACCTCTATCGAAAAGATATACCAGACAGTTAAGGTAGAGCCTGATATCAAGAATCCAGTGGAGGGACCAATTGATAAGAATGCACCTAAGCCTGACGGAAGCGTGGAATTTAGGAATGTGTCCTATTCAATAGACGGAGAAGAGATTCTTAAGGATATAAGCTTTAAGGTAAAGCCGGGACAGAAGGTGGGCATTATCGGAGCTACAGGAGCCGGAAAATCCACACTGATTAATCTTATGTGCCGTTTCTTTGATGTTGACAGCGGTGAGGTTTTAATCGGTGGAAAAAATGTAAAGGATATGGATTTACGAGTGCTTAGAGGAACCATAGGAATGGCTATGCAGGATGTATTCTTATTCTCTGATACAATCGAAGGAAATATCGCATATGCTGACCCTGAGTGTTCTTTTGAAAGAGTGGAATGGGCATCAAAGGTAGCTAATGCAGATGGTTTCATCAGGGAAATGCCAGAAGGCTATGACACCATTGTAGGTGAGCGTGGCGTAGGCTTATCAGGCGGTCAGAAGCAGAGAATATCCCTTGCCAGAGCACTTCTTAAGGAACCGTCAATACTGGTGCTTGATGATACCACATCAGCAGTGGATATGGAGACAGAGTCTCAGATTCAGCAGGCACTTGATAATCTTGAGAAAAAGGAAACAGTTTTTTTAATTGCACATAGAATATCTTCAATTAAGGATGCCGATATAATAATTGTTTTAGAGGATGGTAAAATTACAGAGATGGGTAACCATGATGAGCTGTTAGCTAAGAAGGGCTACTATCATACTGTATTTATGCACCAGTATGGTGAATATGATAAGATTCTTAAGGAGGCAAAGTAATGGCTAGAAATAAATATGACATTGACGAGACTCTCGAATCAAAATTTGACATTAACCAGTTAAAGCGACTGGGCGGCTATGTAGGAGCTTATAAGAAAACTCTTATAACAGTAATTGTGCTGATGCTTATATCCAGCGCATTATCAATGCTAACACCATTATTTTTAAAGGATGTAATGGATACGGTAGAGGCAGCTACTCTTCATGGGACACTTACTAAGGCGTATGCTTCAAGGCGAGTGGTAATTGCCAGTGTGCTTATGCTTATGGTTACGATTGTTGTAGTCGTAATCCTAAGATTTAAAATAAAAATGATGGCAGAGGTAGGGCAGGGTGTAATTCACGCACTTAGAAGGGATTTGTTCCTGCATTTGCAGCAGCTTCCTTTTTCCTACTATGATGATAAGCCACATGGAAAGATTCAGGTAAGAGTGGTTAACTATGTTAATAATTTAAGTGATTTGCTGTCAAACGGTATTGTTAATACGATTACTGACCTTTGCAGTCTGATATTCATTATCTTTTTTATGATGAGTCTGAATGTTAAGTTCACGCTTATCTGTATGTGCGGACTTCCTATTCTCGGAACGCTTGTTATGATTATTAAGAAACGACAGAGAAGAGCATGGCAGATTCAG
>JAZQLB010000189.1:0-4330 GCA_045542475.1 Lachnospiraceae bacterium
ATTAAATACATGGTGAAGCCACTTTTTCCATAATATAGTAGAACAAATTACAGCTAACACCATACTGGATATATAAGAAAGTATTTTTTTAGGAGCTTTTTTATAAATACAATATATAACATATCCTATTGTAAAACCAACCGCAAAAATTGAAAAATAGTATTGGGTTAAAAATCCGCAAATTGTTACAATGCATAATAAAACATACATATACCAATGCTTTTTTAAAGAATTCATTCCATTAACTATGTAGTATCCGATAAACATATATAAGGCTACAAACATAGAGAGCATACAATACATTCGTATTAATAATGTGTTAGACATTATAAAAGGGAAAGTGGAAAACGTAATACAGCTTATTAAAGCTAAAAAAGGTTTTTTGGATATATCGTATACTAAAATGAATAATATGGTTAAAGACACGAGCTGGCAGAGTATATTTATAGATATACCAATCCACTTGCTTGCAGACTGTTCTGCTATCATTGATACAGCATGAAATGTTAAAAAATATATTGGTGGATGAACATCGTTGCCAGCATTATATAAAGTTGTATGGAATCCGCTTCCTGCATGCGCAGTAAGGCAATCCTGTGTGTAATTATTGGTAAACCATACATTCTCCTGATACAGCTTATATACACTAGGGGAGTTGGACATTAAATAGGTATATATTTCATCGCAGAAATCTATATTTTTATATGAGGAATAGTAAAATGATATAATTAGAAAAAAACATATGCTTATTAAAAAAGTTAAACATATTGTGTAAGTCCTTTTGGAAAATAAATTATTCATATAATGCTCCTTAGAAAATGATAACATTATTATACACTAATGTCTTAAAAAAAGCTATATTATAATGGGAATGAAAAATGGAGCAGATCACCATCCCTGGCGAGCTGCTCCATTCTATCGTGTGTTGTTTTGTAATCATGCAGATTTAATCTGCAAATGTTTCTTAAGCTGTGTTCACTCTGCAAAGTTGGGAAATTCCAAATTACTGCTGAGAAATAGCACCTACTGGACATGTAGCTTCACATGCACCACACTCAAGACATACATCTGCATTGATTTCCATGTGAACTGCGCCTTCTGCGATTGCTTCTGCAGGACAGCCTGATGCACATGCTCCACAGCTGATACACTGATCTCCGATAACGTACATTGATATTACCTCCCTTAATTTTTGGCATTTTCCAGATTGGCTCTGGTTTCTTTAATACCTTTTATAATAAAAGACTTAGCTTTTATTACTTCATTTTTGTTCAGGGCAGGAACGCCCTTAAGTGGATAATCCATACCAAGATTCTCGTATTTAACAACACCCATGGTGTGATATGGGAGCACATCCAGTGCCTTAAGGTTGTTAAGCTTACCAAGGAAGAGTCCAAGCTTATACAAATACTCTTCGTTATAGGTAATTCCCGGTACTACTACATGGCGAACCCACATAGGAATATTTTTCCTATCCAGATATTCTGCAAAGGCGAGAATGCCCTCGTTAGGCTGGGCACAGAGCTTAATATGTTCTTCTGGGTCAATGTGCTTAATATCAAGCATGACCAGGTCCGTATACTGCATAAGAACATCAAGCTTATCCACAACAGTCTTATTATCAGGGTTATATACTATTCCTGATGTATCTATACATGTATGAATTCCTTTAGCCTTAGCTTTCATAAAAAGCTCAGTAAGGAAATCCAGCTGAAGTAAAGGCTCGCCGCCTGTTACGGTTAAACCTCCATTGGTGTAAAAGGTCTTATTATCATCATATTTTTTCAAAATCTCGTCCACCGAGTACTCTGTGCCGCCATTAACCGGCCATGTGTCCGGATTATGACAGTAGAGACATCTCATAGGACAGCCTTGAACAAATACTACAAATCTTACACCAGGACCGTCAACGGTTCCAAATGTTTCTAAGGAATGTATTCTTCCGTTCATGTTAGCTCCACTTCTTATATTACTTAGTTAAAAAATTATCTAACCATATATAGTATACCACTATTCTTATAATAAAAAAAGTAAAAAAAGTAGAAAGTATCTGTAAAAGTATGGTTAGAACAGGATACACAGTTCAAAAACTGTATGGTAGTAAAAAGCAGCCAGAGAAGAATCCCCGACTGCTCTTATATCTTAGGTTAAATTTACAAATTACATACCCTCATGGAATGTTCTTGCAATAACATCGTCCTGCTGAGCCTTTGTTAACTTGATGAAGTTTACAGCGTAACCAGATACTCTGATTGTAAGCTGTGGGTACTTCTCAGGATGAGCCTGAGCATCAAGTAATGTATCTCTGTTAAGAACGTTAACATTAAGGTGGTGACCACCCTTCTCAATATAACCATCTAACATAGCTGCAAGGTTATCAATCTGATTCTGACTTGGCATATTAATATCCTCCTATTCATTTTCGTCTGCATCTAAGCCCTGGTGAAGGGTTGGCACACTACATGCCATCTGTCCGTTGCAGACGAGACTGTTTGTTGTTTCTATTGACTTATCTAAGACGGTCTGACCGTCAATGCCAGCATTGTTATTAACAACAATGTTGACATGACCGCCTTCCGCTTTCATAAGGTTATCTAACATTGTAACAATATCATCTATATTGTTATTATCCATGTTAATCTCCTATAAATTCTTACTTATTAAGGTCGATATCAAGGTCGCCTGCAAATACCTGGTCTTCCTTACCAAGAGCACCTGGGATAATAGTAAATGTATTAGAAATACCATCCTGTGCATCCTTGAATGGAAGCTTAGCAACTGATGATAATGAAGCTACAGCACCGTTCTTATCACGTCCGTGCATTGGGTTAGCACCTGGAGCGAATGGAACACCTGCCTTACGTCCATCTGGTGTAGAACCTGTGTTGTTACCATAGGTTACGTTAGATGTGATTGTAAGGATTGATGTTGTAGGAACACCATTTCTGTATGTGTAGTGCTTTCTAATCATAGCCATGAACTTCTCAACAACTTCAACAGCGATTGAGTCAACTCTGTCATCGTTGTTACCATACTTAGGGAACTCGCCCTCAACCTCGAAGTCTGTAGCTACATTCTTAGCTGTACCGATTACCTTAATCTCAGACTTAGCTGTCTGTGGATTCTTAACCTTCTTAGTAATCTCTACATCGCTTCTCTTAACAGTAACCTTAGCGTACTTAATAGCTGAAAGTGAGTCAGCAACTACTGAAAGTCCAGCAATACCTGTAGCGAAGTATCTCTTAACCTCTCTGTCATGTAAAGCCATCTGAAGTCTCTCGTAGCAGTACTTGTCATGCATATAGTGAATTACGTTAAGTGTATTAACGTATACGCCAGCTAACCACTCCATCATATCTGTGTACTTAGCCATTACGTCATCATAGTTAAGAACATCGCCCTCAACTGGTCTGTACTTAGGACCAACCTGTACACCTGTTACCTCATCAACACCACCGTTGATAGCGTAAAGGAGACACTTAGCAAGGTTAGCTCTAGCTCCGAAGAACTGCATTTCCTTACCAAGAACCATTGAAGATACACAACAAGCGATAGCATAGTCATCACCATGTGTTACTCTCATAAGGTCATCGTTCTCGTACTGTACAGCAGAAGATGTGATAGATGTCTTAGCACAGAACTTCTTGAAGTTCTCTGGTAATCTTGTTGACCAAAGTACTGTCATCTTAGGCTCTGGTGCTGTACCTAAGTTATTAAGTGTCTGTAAGTATCTGAATGACATCTTTGTTACTAATGTACGTCCATCTACACCCATACCACCAAGTGACTCTGTTACCCATGTTGGGTCACCAGCGAATAACTGATTGTACTCTGGTGTACGAGCAAACTTAATAAGTCTTAACTTCATAATGAAGTGATCAACGAACTCCTGAATCTGCTCCTCAGTGAATGTACCGTTCTTTAAGTCTCTCTGTGCGTAAACATCAAGGAATGTAGCTGTACGTCCAAGTGACATAGCAGCACCGTTCTGCTCCTTAACAGCACCAAGGTAAGCAAAGTAAGTAGCCTGGATAGCTTCCTTAACGTTAGTAGCTGGCTTAGAAATATCGCATCCGTAGATTTCAGCCATCTTCTTAAGATCAGCTAAAGCTCTGATCTGCTCTGAAAGCTCTTCTCTGTTACGGATGTTATCTGGTGTCATAATGCTAGAAGTTGTAGCCTTCTGCTGCTCCTTATCCTTGATAAGGAAATCAACGCCGTAAAGAGCTACTCTTCTGTAGTCACCAATGATACGACCACGGCCGTAAGCATCTGGAAGACCTGTAATGATGTGAGAAGAACGGCAAGCTCTCATCTCATCATTGTATGC
>JAZQLB010000190.1:0-2645 GCA_045542475.1 Lachnospiraceae bacterium
TGTGAATTTTTAAGTTTGTAAATCATAAAAGACTAGTCCGATAGTAAGCTTGTAAAATGTGCAAAAATATAGTATAATTTAATGGATTATAAAAACAAAGGAGTTCCAATAATGAAATTAAAAATACAAAAGCAAAAAATGAATATTAATGTCCTTACGGGACTTGTTATAAGTAAGCTGAAATTAATTATTATTTCAATGGTTATTTTTGGGCTTGCCGGATTTTTTATTGCTGAATTTATGCTTGATAAGCAGTATGAGGCTACAGCACAGATATATATTGTTGGCAGGCAGGTAGATAGTTCGGGCGAATATACGGATGCACATGCATATCCAATTCTTGCAAATGATTATAAGACTCTACTTACCGGAAAGAGTGTTGTGGAGAAGGTTATAGCGGAGCTGGGAATATCAATAGAGGCAGCTAGGCTGGTTGATAAGGCTGTAATTACTGTTGTGCCTGAATCAAGAATTTTATCAATTACAGTTACAGATAAAAATCCATACAATGCCAAGATTATCGCAGATGTCTGGGCTGATATAGCATCAGAAAGCATATGTAGTATAATGGAGGTGGAGGCAGCCAATATATTTGAATATGGTAGTGCTTCGGACAAGGCTGTTAATTCCAAGGTTGCATTATATATCATATTGGGAATGCTTTTAGGTGCAGTTATAGAGATTGGAATTGTGGTTATTCTATATTTAATGAATGACACAATTAAAAATCAAGAAGATGTTGACACTTATCTGGGACTTGATACACTGGCTTTGATTCCATCTGTACAGGAAGGTCGCAACAGGGGAGGCTATAACAGAACAGCATCAGGTGCTAATGGCAGGAGGGACGAAAGATAAGTATGAAGGAAATAAATATTAAATTTAATAATCAGAATAACTATGAGATTGAGAATAGTTATAAGAAGCTGAGAAGAAATATTAAGCTTTCCGGTGAGGATAATAAGGTTATAATGTTTACCGGCTGTAGTCAGGGCAGGGAGAAAAGCTCAGTAGCACTTAATCTTGCACGTTCCATTGCTGAAACCGGAAAAAGAGTTCTGTTTATTGATGCGGATTTGAGAAAATCTGTGCTTGTCAGAAGTCAGAAGGCAAAAGGACAGGTTAGTGGCTTGTCCCATTATTTAACAGGGCAGATTAAGTTAGAGGATATTATCTATATAACCAATATTGAGAAGCTTAGCATGGTTTTTCCGGGGGATATATCAGCAGATCCGGAGGAGTTATTTGCAGGTACAATGTTTAAGGCAGTGATACCAAGCCTTAAAACTATATATGATTATATAATTATTGATACTCCATATCTTAACGAGGCTGATGATGCAGCAATTATTGCACAGGTGGTTGATGGAGCGGTAGTTGTCATAGAATCAGGAAATGTTAGTGGAACATCAGCAAGAACTGCAATTGAGAAGCTTGAGCAGCAGGATTGCAGAATCCTTGGTGTAGTACTTGATAAGGTGCAAAAGAGAAAGAGCTCCTTAATCAGTGCCGGACTTGGTATAATTGCAATATTGTTAGTTGTAATATTTCTGGCGTTTGTT
The DNA here is from genome assembly GCA_045542475.1 of Lachnospiraceae bacterium. Lineage (GTDB taxonomy): Bacteria > Bacillota > Clostridia > Lachnospirales > Lachnospiraceae > CAG-882. The sequence continues at coordinate 1,563 of JAZQLB010000190.1, forward strand.
TCAAGAGACAAAAAGGGACCGGCAATTAATTTTCCAACGGATGTTATATACAGTAATGCTAATTCGGAGGCGGCATTATGGGATGGCGTAACAGCATATGATTCAAGAGATGGAGATGTAAGCTCAACACTTATGATAGAGAGCTTTATTATGCTGGATAACAATGAGGGTGTTAAGGTCACCTATGTTGCAAAGGATAAGAGCAACAACATCACAAAAGCAGAACGAATTATGGGTTATCAGTATGATGTGTCATCAGGTAATAATGGGAATACAGGTGGTCAGGAGGAATCCTCAACACAGGAGGAGGTTACAACTGGTAAGCCGGTGCAGGATGAGACTGATTCACCTACAGAAGAATCAGTAACACATGAAAATGTACCAACGGAAAGTACAACTGCAGCACCTTCGGCAAAGCCTGTTCTTGTACTTAAGTCAGCTGAAGCAACAATATCTGCAGGCGGAGAATTCAAGGTGTTTGATTATGTATACGACATAACAGATGATGTGGATGATCGTAGTACCTTATTCAGACAGATATGCATAGATGGATTTTATGATACATCAAGTCCGGGTAATTATGAAATATACATATACTGTGTAGATAGCAGTAAGAATTCCTCTAATCGCGAGAAATTTATTTTACATGTGAAATAGGATGGATTGGGACTAATATTGCAGATGTATAAGTTGTTCAAGAATGTATATTTTTAAAAACATTCCGTTTTTCGGCAAAATTAATCTTGTATACAAAAAACATTAGGAGTATAATATGGATATCAACATGCTTTCGGAATGAAAGCGCTTACATTTGAAAGGAGTCATGAATATGGCATTTATTGATGAGATTAAGAAAAAAGCAAAAGCAGTTAAGAAGACTATCGTTTTACCAGAGTCAATGGACAGAAGAACATGGGAAGCAGTAGAGACAGTTCTTAAGGAAGATATTGCTAATGTAGTTGTACTTGGTACACCGGCAGAGGTAGAGGCTAACAGCCAGGGCCTTGATGTAGCAGGAGCAACAGTTATAGATCCTAATACTTCAGATAAGTTAGATGCATACATTGATGCATTAGTCGAACT
>JAZQLB010000191.1:0-15186 GCA_045542475.1 Lachnospiraceae bacterium
TTATATATATATATATATATAAGTATACATGTATGTACTTAATTTTCTTACCTGCATTAACATATTTTAAAGTCCTTTCCGCAACTTTGTCATAGGACTATATTACTATTTCCATCACCCTTTGTCAATAATTATCAGACATTTTTACCATAATGCCTTCTACTTTCTAATTTTCCATTAGCAATTTACGTTTTTTCACATATCCTAATAAAAAATGTAAGTCTGTGCCACACGCACATAATGAGGTAAACATGCTTATAAAAAAAGACCGTTTCCATTTTACTCAGGAAGAAACAGGGCTTCTTAGAGTGGATGTTACTGACAGAAACAACAGCAAGCCTATAAGCGGTGCCAAAATCTCCATCGCTTATACAGGCGAACCTGAGGCAACTCTTGAAGAGCTTACCACCGATTCCAACGGCAGAACCGAAGAAGTAACCCTCTCCGCTCCTGCCCGTTCCTACAGCGAGGACCCTAACTCAGTAGTTCAGCCATTTTCGGAGTATAACCTGATTATTACCGCTCCCGGCTATGAACCAACCAGCATATCAGGAACAGATGTATTTTCAGGCGAGCTGTCCTTACAAAATGTCAAGCTTTCACCTATCCTTCCTAATGCAATTCCAGGTGTTGTCACCATTCCGTTTAACACACTATGGGGAAATTTCCCGCCTAAAATACCTGAGGCCGAGATTAAGCCAATCTCCGTATCAGGCGAAATCGTACTAAGCCGCGTTGTAGTCCCTGAAATCATCGTGGTACATGATGGTGTACCTTCCGATTCTACTGCCAATGACTACTATGTTACCTACTCCGACTACATAAAGAATGTAGCCAGCAGCGAAATTTACTCTACATGGCCGGAGGATACCATACGCGCTAATGTTCTTGCGATTATGTCATTTACGCTTAACAGGGTGTATACCGAGTGGTACCGCAACAAAGGCTACAACTTCACTATTACCTCCTCTACCGCCTACGACCACAAATGGGTGCAGGGACGTAATATTTTTGACAGTATTTCCCGAATTGTTGATGAGCTGTTCGGCAACTACCTTTCACGTCCAAATGTAAAGCAGCCGATTCTCACCCAGTACTGTGATGGTGTCCGCACCCAGTGCCCTAATGCCATGAGCCAGTGGGGAAGCAAAAATCTCGGAGACCGCGGCTACAATACCATAGACATTCTTAGAAATTACTATGGTGATGATATGTATATTAATACTGCCGAGGAAATCAGCGGTATTCCATCATCATGGCCGGGCTACAGCCTGACCATCGGTTCCTCAGGCACAAAGGTGCGCCAGCTTCAGGAGCAGCTTAATATCATCGCGGATACCTACACCTCCATTCCGAAAATATCCGTTGACGGAATATATGGTGAACGTACACAGGATGCTGTCAGGGAATTTCAGCGTATCTTTGATTTGCCAGAGAGCGGTGTTGCTGATTATGCCACTTGGTATAAAATTAGCGGGATATATGTGGCTCTGACCAGAATTGCGGAGCTGGATTAAGAAACTTAAATCAGTCAAAGGGGCAAGGTCTTTGTCCGCCCTTGCCCTCTGGTTATATCCTTTATATATCATTTTCCCTAGTGTCATACTTAACCCCATATGATATAATGTGAATTGTATATACAGATTACACAAGATAATTAATAAGGAGATAACACTATGAAAAAAGTAACAATTAATTTTATTTTGTCCATGGTATTTGTTGTAGCTTTAACAATATTAACCGTTCTATCTGCAAGTGCTTATAGCGATATGCACGCTGCACTTAAAAAAACTTCGTCAGATATAAGTGCTGATCATGATTACTATGACGAAATCGAAGATGTTAACGGCTATGCCCTTCTGGTAAAAAACCTTGGTCTCTTCTTTGGAACCTTTGGAATTGTAATACTATTGGCAGTTGCTATAGCATTAGGTTTATATGCATTCTTGCTTTTCCTTTTTGCACTTATTGCCAGACTGGTTTACCGACCGGAAGGCGGAAGACTTATAGCTTACAGAATTCTAATGACCATCGAATATCTTTTTCAGGGCGGCATTGCCTATGTCTTAGGCGGTACAACAATAGATATCATATCAGAAGGACATCTTACACAAAATGATATCACATCCTGTATCGTGATGATAATATTAACACTAACTACAATAGGGCTTATTCTATACAGCGCAGTAAATACATATAGCTCAAGAATTAAACAGGCATAAAAGAAACGCAGGTGCTTTAACCAAAGGCTCCTGCGTTTTCTAATTATTCATTATCCGTTATATGCTCCTGCTCTTAGATATCATCAAAACTTCTTATACAATTCTAAGCATTATATGTTATAATAAGATAGTATGACTATTATTTTCTAAACGATAAATACCGACATCAAACAAATTATTAAAAATATGGAGGTACTCTTATGAAAATGTACGAAGCAATCCTTGCAGGCAACTTGGACGAGGTCAGACGACTTCAGCTTGAAAATCCAGCCTGCATTGATGAGCCCTATAACGGCACGCGCCTGCCTGATTTGGCAGCAAGCACAGGCAATCTTGATATTCTGAAATATATCGTGGAATATTCAAGAGCAAGCTTTAATCTTAATGACGAGAATGAACGCTCCCTGCTGCACTACGCTGTTCCTACCGACAATGTAGAAATGGTAAAATACATAGTTGAGCGTGTGGGAATGTCCGGCTTACAGGGCGATAAGAATCTGGTTACACCTTATGATATTGCCATTAACTCAGGTGCTACAAAGGTAGTGGAATACTTTAAGGAAATCTACGGTGATATAAATGATATGTACCGTAACCCAATAAGAACAGGTATGCATCCTGACCCATCCATAGTATGTGTGGGTGAAGATTTCTACATGGTTAATTCTTCTTTTATATATTTCCCATGTATTCCGATTTCCCACTCTAAGGATTTAATCCACTGGGAAGTTATCGGACATGCCATTACCAATCCTGAATGGGCTTATATTAATGAGCTTGAGGGCGGTCGAGGCTACTGGGCTCCTGATATTTCATATCATAATGGACGTTTCTATATTACAGCTACCTATCGTTTAAATGACACAGGCACTGTATACCGTAAGCAGATGGTTGTATCTTCTGACAAACCAGAAGGACCTTATTGCGAGCCTGCCTTTATTGATGAGGACGGAATCGACCCATCAATCTTTACAGATGATGACGGCAAAAGATATATGCTGCTTAATCGCGGTGCCAGATTATTTGAAATCAGCGAGGACGGCACAAAACAGCTTGGTAAGGCACAGCTTCTCTACTATGGACACAATAAACGTGCCCCGGAGGGTTCACACCTTCTTAAAAAGGATGGCTGGTACTATCTGTTTCAGGCAGAAGGCGGCACAGGTGAAGGCCATAGAATCAGCGTATCCCGCTCTGACAGCTTATTTGGAGTGTACACACCTTGCCCATTTAATCCTATAATGAGACAGAATAACCCTAATGCGGCAATCCAGCGCTGCGGACATGGTAAGCCTGTCTGCACACCTAACGGTGAATGGTATATGCCTTATCTGTGCGGCCGCCAGATTGATGGTAAATACAGTATGCTTGGTCGTGAGACTGCCCTTGATAAAATCACATGGACTGCGGACGGCTGGCCTATGGTTAATAACCTTGAGGGTCCAAGTACCCTTGCTAAGAAACCAAATCTTAAGGAGCATATTTTTGAAGAGGAAGATTCCCAGAGCTTTGGTGAAACACTTTCAAAGGCATGGTCATGGGTTCGTGTTCCTGAGGATAAGCCTTACTATATTGAGAATGGCATCCTGCACCTTAAGGCAGGCACCAAGCCTCTTAGCACCATGTATTCAAGAAATATTCTTGTACGCCCGCAGGAGCATTTTACATTTACTTCTACCTGCGAGGTGCTGTGTGATATTCCTGATGAAACACAGTGTGGCATGACCTGTTATTATGATGAGAATACTTATCTTACTTATCATATTGAACGGGAGGGAGACAGGCTGTTACTTAAGGTATTAGAGCATATTGATACTGAGGATAAGGCAGCATTCTGCACTAATATAACTGGTACAACAAAGCTTACCCTTAAGGTTAATACAGACTATCTTAAAAGAAGCTTTTCATACTCTCTTGATGGCGGCGAATATACTGCTGCCTGCACTCTTGAGAATGTATATTATCTGTGTGACGAGGGTCTTAAGAAGGGCAAGCGTTTCACCGGAGCCATGATTGGAATGTATGCATATTCCACTAAAAATGATGTATATGCCGGATTTGCCGGATTTACATACAACAAAAAATAGAGAGGTACTTTATGGAGAATTTTAAATTTACAGAGCTTGAATATACACGCCCTGACTTTAAGGAGCTTGAGAATAAGCTTGACTCATTTATTGAAAGAATTACTAATGCAAAAACATACGAGGAAGCAAGAGCCGTAAGCCTTGAATCTGATGAATACAGCAATAAGCTTTCTACCATGTGCACAATTGCTTCTATCAGAAACACACTTAATACAACTGATGAATTTTATGAAAAAGAGGTTGAATACATCAACGATATAATGCCTACCTTAATGCCAAAGTCAATTGCATTTTCCGATGCACTTATGAACAGCCCTTTCCGTGCAGATTTTGAGCGTGAATACGGTAAGCAGTTATTTGTAGATATGGATTTACAGAAAAAATCCTTCTGCGAGGCTAACATTCCTCTTATGCAGAAAGAAGCTAAGCTCACAACAGAGTATCAGAAAATGATGGCTACTGCTGCCATTGAATTGGATGGTCAGACACTTAATCTGTACGGCGTTCAGAAATATTTTGAGCATGAGGACCGTAATATAAGAGCTGCTGCTGTTAAGGCATACTCAGACTTCTATCATTCAAACGAAACACGTCTTGAGGAAATCTGGGACGAGCTAATTTCAATCAGAAACGAGATGGGACGTAATCTTGGCTTTGAGAATTATATCCCGCTTGGATATATGAATCAGGGACGTACTGACTATGGTCAGGCAGAGGTAGCTTCCTTCCGTGAGCAGGTAAGAACCGAGCTTGTTCCTCTTTGTGAAAAGCTCTATGCTGCACAAGCAAAGAGACTGGGCGTTGACTCACTTATGTTCTATGATGAGCAGAGAATCTACCCTGATGGAAATGCCGTTCCTGCGGGAGATGATGACTTTATGGTGGCACAGGCTCAGAAGATGTACCATGAAATCAGCCCTGAGACAGGTGAATTTATTGACTTTATGATTGAGCATGAGCTTATGGATTTGAAGAATAAGCCGGGTAAGGCTTCAACAGGCTACATGACTACCCTGCCTGTATATAAGGCTCCTTTTGTATTCTCATGCTTTAACCAGACAATCGGTGACATGCAGGTGCTTACTCATGAGCTCGGACATGCATTTGCAGGCTACATGTCAATGAGACATCAGCCAATCTCCAATTACTATATGGAATCAACCGACATCGCCGAGATTCACTCAATGAGTATGGAACAGTTCTCATACCCATATGCAGAGATGTTCTTTGGCGAGCAGGCAGACAAGTTCCGTTTTGCACATTTACAGGATGCAATCACCTTCGTTCCATTCGGTGTTGCCGTTGATGAGTTCCAGCATATCTGCTATGCTAACCCATCCCTTACACCAAAGGAGCGTACCCTTGAGTGGAAAAAGCTTGAGGAGAAATATATGCCTTGGAGAAAATATGATTCAGACGACTTCTTTGACAGAGGCGGCTACTGGTATCATAAGCTCCACATCTATCTCTACCCATTCTATTATATTAACTACACTCTTACTACAATGGGTGCCATGGAGTTTAAGGCAAAGGATGCGGCTAACCATGAGGAAGCTTGGGAGGATTATCTTAAGCTTTGTAAGTGCGGTGGAAGCATGAGCTATCTTGAGACCTTGAAGCATGCTAATCTTGCTGTACCGTTTGAAGCTGGAAGTGTTGCTAAGGCTACTGCTTTGGCTAAGGAGATATTGCTTAGGGAGATTGCAAAATAGTATGTACGAACAACAAAAAAAAACACCCCATGATGGCGGATATACTCTTGAACAAATAAAAAACCTCTATCCCAATGCGGAAAGAATAAAAAAAGGATATCTGGAGCTGATACCGGAAGAAAAACAGCATATTACTGATTGGATATTACGCAGCGGAATGAAACTTTTCTATCCGTTTGCCGTTCTGGAAGCTGTACTTCTTATAATACTGTTCTTTATTATGATAAGGGATGCTAAAGGACAAAATATCCTGAACGGTTTGATAATTATTGCACTAAGTGTTGGTATTACTTCATGGATATATGTGATGTTACGAAATCGAAATCAGCGGTGGCTGAACTTCATCCATTTTGATAAAATTGAAGAGGTTCTTTTAATTTCATTTTCATCATCCGGTAATAGTAACATCGCACATTTTCTTCGATGGGATAATGATAAGAAAAAGTATTACGAAATACGTTGCAAATCAAATATGTATCTACTAACAAATGGTAATAAACTTGTGTACCACCCTTATGGTACGGACTTGTTTATTCCGAAATAATATTGTGGCGAGAATATGCCTTTTTGAAAATACAAGAGTGTTGCTCATTAACTGACTAACAGTTAATAAGCAACACTCTTTTTTTACTATCAGGTTTTACTTTTTATCTTCAACATCCTGTTTATTCTTGTATAAAGACTGCAATGCGGCTTCCACATCCCTCTGCATTACCTCAATTACAATATACAAGACAATCAGTGGAATAGTATCTTTCAAAGCGAATATCATTGCACCAATATGCTCTCCCATTAATACGGAATACGCTACCCAGGCTATAACCAAACCTGCTATAACCATTTTAAGTTTCCGTGTTCTTTCCATGTTGTACATTATGCTTCCTCCCTTATACATTAATATAACTGCTATTTTTATCCCTTCTTGAATAAATACCCTCCAGCCACCGAATTATAACCTGTTTACTGTATACAAAGTGCTCATCATGGCTTAATAGAAAATATCTGCACTCAAGCTTCTTTAAAATATCTATCTGTGCCTTTAAAAGCTGACTGTTATAACACCGCTGTCCTGCATGCATAGCTGTATAGAGACAATCCCCAAGAAATACATACTCCTTATTAACATTTAAAATTAGCGAACCCTTAGAATGAGTAGCAGGAATCGGAATAAGCTCAAGCAATATATCATCCTCGATTACTAATGGCTCTGTAACAATAATTCCGGCATTAGTATATTTATAGGTTTCCTTTCCCACATAAAGCTTATCGTATGCAATGTGCGACAGATTACCGGAATGGTCAGGATGAAAATGCGATATAATCACATTCTTTGGCTCGAATAATGAATTAACATACTGCCTGCTCTCCTCACACGCTCCCACATCATATATGTATATACAATTCCTGCCGCGAACAAGCCCAATATCCGAGGATAATGGGTTACTCGTGGCAGGAATATATGAAATTCGGGAATTAATTTCCTTAATCATTCTATAATTCTACTCCATTAAGCTTAAGAAGCTCCCTTGCGGTATCAACTGAATCCACACCAGTCTTATTCTTAATCGGTGCGAACTCCTTCTCTCGTACCACCTCAAATGGCAGACAGCTGTCCATCAGAAGAATCATATCAAGAACAAGCTGCTCGTATTTGTGTCCGTTAGGGCTTTCCGGATTAACTGGATTACCATTCTCATCAAGACAAGGAATCTTCTTCTCCACAACATGAAGAGGTAATTTTCTCTCTAAGATATCCTCCAAAGCCTTTTCCTTAAATAAATAGTTAAGGATTACGCCAAAGTTATAAGCAGGCTCACCCTTATCATTCTTAGTGTTCATAAGCTCGTCTGTAAGCTCATAATACTCTACGATTGATGGCTTGCCATCCTCAAGACACATAACGCCAACCTTCTCGTCAGGCGCTGCCTTTTTAATAACCTTAGAGCCTACTGAATAGTCTCCGGCAATAGTAGCACCTACAAATACAGGGTCTGCAATTCTCTGAAGCACGTTGTCAACAGCGAATACATTCAGCCACTCAATACCTCTTTTATGTACAATATCAAGCATTCCGCCCTTCTTCATTGAAAGAAACCAGCCGCCATTACCGTTAGGTGATGTAGAAATACGTCCCTTCTCCTCCATGTACACCTTACCGTTATAATCTGTAGCAGGTGCCATATCCTGAATAAAAAATGCCACATATTCAGGATTGTATCCGAAGAAATTCTTCTCCTTGAAGAATTCAACTGTTACATCATTATTCTTCTCGCTGGTCATTACAAATAACTGCACCCAGCTTCCTGTCTCCTCTACCACATCAAGAAGGTTTCTAATAATTCTCTCAAAAATAAATACTTCCTTGGTAAGACCAATATTATACATACCCTTAGGTGCATCTGAACCTAGCCTGGTCCCCATTCCACCTGCTAAAAGCACGGCACCAACCTTGCCGTCACGAATAGCCTGAACACCAATCTCGTTAAATTCATCTCTCTTTGCATCAATCTCAGAAAGCTCCATAACATCAATAGGTGTAATCTTGCCTTTTTTGCTTTCCATGGTTTCACTTTCAACTATTACTTCAAAATCAGTATCATCAATCTGCTTTAAAAGAGCTGCCTTTGATGCTTCATCAAGCTCCTCATAATACTTTAAAACATGCTCCTGTCCATACTTAGCCAGCTTCTCCACCGCACTATTATAATAATCCATTGTTTTCCTCTTTTCTATAATTTCATACTTTAGTATATTAGAATTCGTCACACTGGTACTCATAGTTAATACACTATTTTCTATATTATAACTCTGCAATCTGTTTTTGTCACCACTAAGCTTGCTTGAAAATAACTGTAATTCTTGTTCCTATCTCCGGTCTGCTAAGAATATTAAAATATCCGTTATGCCTGTCAACAATCCACTTTGCAATGGATAGCCCAAGACCTGTTCCTCCTGTCTGCCTGCTTCGCGCCGTATCCGAGCGATAGAATCGCTCAAACATATGGCTTACATCCGCTTCACTCATTCCAATTCCATTATCCTGAATGCTGAAAAAAGCACCCTCTTCATTCTTTCCTGTTCTGATAGTTATAATATCCCTTTCCTGAGTGTATTTTGCAGCATTATCAAGAAGAATTCTGGCTGACTGCTTTATCATGGATATATCTCCGGCAATGGTAACGGGCTCCCCGACAAATTCATATCGGTGTTTTTCGTCAATCATTATAGACTCCTCATATACTTCCCGCATAAGCTCATCCAGCGAAAATTCCTCAATCTGTAAGGTATTTCTTCCACTGTCCCCCCTCGCAAGAAATAAAAGCTGTTCTACAAGCTTCTGCATATGGGCTGATTCATTTTTAATAGCTTCAATAGACTCCTCCAATATGCCCTCGTCCTCTTTTCCCCAGCGGTCAAGCATATTTACATAGCCCTGAATAACAGCAATAGGCGTTCTTAGCTCATGGGATGCGTCTGATACAAAACGTGACTGCTGCTTATATGACTGGCGCATTCTCTCTAAAAGATTATTTAAAGCATCCTCAATCCCCTTTAACTCCTGATTACTGGTAACAATCTTAGAATCCGGGGCAGTGGCATTAACACTTGAAATTGCCGTCTCAAGGGTTCTGAAATAATTCTCATCAAGTGCCATTGCACTAAGCTTATTAGTAGTTTTTGCAATATCATTAATAGGCTTTAGCTTTTTCTTAATGGAATAACTCATGTTAAATGCCAGTGTAGTAAGAGACAATGCCTGAATAGATATACACACAACTCCAACCGTTGTTACTATTCCCAGTTCCTCATCTATAACTACTACATGCTGCTCTCCTGCTGAATCCTCCACATAATACTCAAGACCTTCAAAAAAATTATTTTCATCAACCATCACAAGCTTCCGGTCAGTTCTGAAATCAAACTCACCGGTCACGCCCACATCAGTTGCATATATCCATACAAATAAGACCACAAAAATAATCAATACATCTGTTTTAATGGCATTCCACACAAAACGCCAAATAAAATCAGCATTAATCTTCCTGACAATGGATGACATTTTTCTGTTTTCATTTTTCATCTCTGATGACATATCCGACTCCTCTTACAGTCTGTATAAGCTTAATTCCAAAAGCATCATCAATCTTTGAACGCAGATATCTGACATACACATCAATCACATTTGTCTCTCCCACATAATCATAGCCGCATACCTTTTCAAGCAGGGTATCTCTTGAAAGAACTATATTCTTATTTTCAAGAAGTATCTGTAAAAGAGAAAATTCTCTATGTGTCAGCTCCACATTGCTTCCATTGACCTTGACCTCATATCTTACCTTATCAAGCTCCACACCATGACAGCAAAGTACATTACTATTATCAACCTTCTCAGCACCTGTTCCCTTTTTCTTAAAAGCTACCCTGATTCTTGCGAGAAGCTCCTCTATTGCAAAGGGCTTTGTAATATAATCATCCGCCCCCGCATCAAGCCCTGATACCTTATCCATAACAGCATCCCTTGCCGTCAGCATAATAACCGGAACCTCACTGCTTCTTCTAAGTCTTCTAAGCACCTCAAGACCATTCAACTCCGGCAGCATCACATCAAGCAGTACCAAATCATACTCACCACTCTCTGCCATGATAAGCCCCTCTCTGCCGTTCCCCGTCTTTGCCACCTGATAGCCCTCATGCTTAAGCTCTAATTCCACGAATCTTGCAATCTTCTCTTCATCCTCAACAATCAGTATCTTAGCCATAATTTATCTCCTTGTAACACTTATCTGTTATTCGTCCAAATACCATCCCGCATCCTCAGACAAACTTCTTCCCCTATTGTAATCCATTACGGTCCAATATGCAAAATTCTTTTATAAATATATTTAAAAATTCACTCCCAAGCTTTTCTGATTACATACCTAAAACTGCTGTTCCTAAGAACGTATATTTTGATATAAAACAGAAAACTATAAGGGGTGAGGTATATTTTTGAATTCACCGACAGCGTTGTCAACTGGTTAGCAAAAATATCCCCACCCCTTATAGTTTTCGTCCTCTATACCAATATTACTTCTTATCCTTAAACTCATCCTTAATAGTCTCTGTAGCCGCAGATGCCTTATTCATTGCACTATTAAATACGTCATCCGACTTAAATAAAGGTCCCTTAAATCCATACTTGAAACCACAGAACAGACCAACTATCATCAGTGGTACAAATATCCAAAATGCAAATAATAAAAATACTACAACCAAAGTAAGCGGAATACTAATAAAGTTCTCATTATCCTTATCCACATCAAGGAAGTTCTCATTACCGATTTTTATCATCTTTCCGCACCACTTAAAGAACCTTCCAATTAATTCTCCTGCTGTAACTTTCTTTGTCTTATCCTCTTCTTCCTCTTCAACTCTGGTGCGTGCTGCTCCCTGTGTTGAATAACTCTCATTCATAGGTGCACTGGTCTTACCCAGCTTTTCAAGATATACCATCGCATCCAACATGTCCCAGCTGCATGCCTCAAGAGCCTTTCTTGAATCCTCCATAGATACATTTGCCTTGCTGCTTAACTTGATTACCATTTCCATCTTTTCTTCGTTGTTAAATTCCATATGCTTAATCCCCTTTTCTTATGCGTTGCTGTCTGCAACTTGTTTTGTATTTGATGATGTTAGTATATCTGTGGAAAATTAAACTGTAATGTTTGTTAGATTAAAATTAGATTAAAAAAATAATTTTATTTTTTAATTTAGATGGGAGTGAGATGCACCCCTTCGCAGTTGATGTCATCAGGGGTATCATGAAGGACACGCTCTCGCTAAGTTGCTCCACGTAGCAGTACATAGAACGCCCAATACATCATTCAAGTACTGACGGAAGCAAAAAGTCCTTCCTAATACCCCTGATACCACCAACTACGAATAGACTGTATCTGCCACCACTTAATTAATATATAACTCCATTAATCATTTAATTAATTTCATAATCTAAGAATAGGGCCAGATAGCCTTTTTCGTCCAGTCTGGCTACTATTTCATCTAGGAGTTGCTCGCTTTCGGCTTCTATGGTGTGGTAGTGGTAGTTGGAGGTTATATTTTTTAGTGGAGAGGACTTGCCGGTTCTTATTCCTTCCATAAAGAGGTCTACGTCTCTGCGTGAGGTAATGTTAAGAGGTGCTCTGAGTTCTCCGTAGGTCTTGTGTTTTACAAAAACATCAATAACAGTTCCACCGTAGTCTACGATGGTGTTAAGCTCATCCGGGGTTTCCTCGTCAGTATGACGAGTCTTGATTATTCTGGTGCATCTGCTCTGCTCTTTGTTAAGAATATAGCCTCTGTTAGTGGCAATTATACATTCCTCTGCCGCATTAATAAGAGCTATATCACCTACTATAATCTGCCTGCTTACACCAAACTGCGATGCCAGTATCTTTGCCGGAATCGGTTTATCAGCACTACTTAATATATTTATTATTTCGATTCTTCGCTCATTTCCTTTTAGCATATATACTCCATTTCGATTATGCTGCTTTACAGCTGTCTTGACATATGTATGATAATTTAGTATATACGGATATTGTTGGTGTTGCAAGATGTTTTTTCCATAATAATAAACGGACCACCGCATATGCGGCAGCCCGTTCTGATTTACTTATACACGGAAGCTTTCAAGTGTTGAATTCATATCTGTCATCTGAGCCTTAAGAGCATCTGCTTTATCAGCAAGCTTGCTAATCATTTCAACCTGCTCACTTATAGTTGCATTAATCTCCTCTACTGCAGCTGCCGTTTCCTCTGAGATTGATGAAATACTCTGGAGTGAATCAGTAACCTCATCCTTCTTATCCATGATGCTGTTCATACCCTCTACTGTCTTATGAAGATTCTCAACAAGACCTAATGTAGCCTGTCGAATCTCCTGGAATACTGCTATGGTGCTCTTAAGAGCCTCCATCTGCTCAGTCATCATGTTATTAGTACTCTTTGCAGCTAAGGTTGTACGCTGTGTGGTTTTTGTTATACCCTCAACGATTTCCTTAATTCTATTAGCTGATTCCTTAGACTGGTCAGCCAGTTTACGAATCTCCTCCGCAACTACTGCAAAGCCTCTTCCATGCTCGCCTGCTCTTGCAGCCTCAATTGAAGCATTTAATGAAAGTAGGTTGGTCTGTCCGGCAATGTCATTAATAATCTTAACAAAGCCTTCAATTTCCTTAGTACTCTTATCTACCTCTTCCATCTCAATACTAAGCTCATTAGTAAGCGCTGAGGTCTTATCAGCCTTATCATTAAGTGCATCCACAAATTCCTGTCCCTTATCTACAGAAGCCATAACTGCATCTGCCATATCCTCCATGGATGTGGTTTTCTCAGAAATAACTGTCAGATTATCTGATAAGCTGAGCATCTTCAAATTACTGTTCTCGGTCTCTTCTGCCTGATGCTGTGCACCCAATGAAACCTCATCAACCGCTACAAGCACCTGATTCATTGCATCCTTAAGAGTAATTGCATTAGCCGCCAGCTCCTCTGAGGTATAATTAACCTCTTCGCCAAACTTAGACGTATCAGTAATCAGCTTACGAATACCGCCTAACATGTTATTAAGACCATCCGACAGCTGTAAGAATTCATCCTTACGCTTGGTTGTAAAGTTAACTGCCAAATCACCTGTCTCAACCTTCTGTAAGTCCTTAATAATAGACTGTAAGGTTTTCTTAATACCATTTGCAATAGAAATACCGTTAAACATGGCAACTGCACCTGCAATTAGCACCACTAATACGGTAATCCAGAAAATAGGCTGCGCATCTGCTGTTAATGCACTCTGTGGAATTAAAGCACAAAGCATAATTCCTGTATTCTCAACAGGTGCATATATGTATAAATATTTCTTAAGACCTATGGTAACGGTCTCTGCTCCTGCTTCTGTGCTGTCCTTGTATTTCTCAAAATATTTAGTACCTGTAAACCAGCTGTCAGATACACCATCGATTGTATAAGGCTTATCCGCCCCGCCCTTGATACCAATCTCTCGTCCATCAGGTGTAACAATTGCCTTAATACTTCCATCTCCTGTATCCATAGAAGCCAGCATATCAGTCAATACATTAATGTCAATATCCAATACTAACATTGTATCATTCTGAAGAAACTCGCGGAAATAAGCCAAACCATACTTCTCAGGTGTTGCGTAATAATATTCATCAACAAAGCTATGATAACCAAACCATGCTGACTTCAACTTCTTATCCGCTGCAAAGGCACTACCTTCCGGCGTTGCCTCATATAATGCCCAATAGTCTTCCTCAGGCAGCGCACCTGTTAATGAGGTTGCCATCTTACCACCAATAGGAATCACTGAATAACTGAACATATATTTATTACTAATCTTAGTCTGTGACAAAAGTGACTTAGCTGCTGTATGTGCATCAGTTGCTTCCTGATCCCTGTTCTCATACAGCTTCTGATAGTAATCTGTCATTGTACTATTAGATACTAATTCAGCTGCCTTTGAAGAAATACTGTCGCAGACTACTCCAAGATAATCCGCTACTGCTACTACTGTGGCGGTGGCTGATTCTCTTGTATTCTTAACAAGGGCATTGGATGCTGTCGCATAGCTTATAATACCCATAATAACAAGGAAAACAACCGGTACAATGGCACTGGTGGTCAGCGTACCCATAATACTCTTCCCCATCTCACCACGTTTCTCAGAAAGCTTTTTTACAAACTTGTTATCATATAGCTTTGTCAGTTTTATTGACTTAACTGCCTGTGAAAGGTTGAATTGCTTTCCTTTCTCTTTAGACTTTGCTTCCTTAGGCTTTTTCTCCTTAGCTTCCTTTGGCTTCTTTTCCTTGGCTTTCTTTGGCTCCTTAGGTGTCTTTTCCTTCTTTGCTGCCTTTGGCTGCTTAGAACCCTTTTTCTTCTTGCCCTTTGGTTCTTCTGCTACCGGTGTCTCGATTGTATCTACCGCTTCTGCTATTTCTTCGGACTCCGCAGTCACTACCTCATCAATAGCCTCAATCTCTTCTACAGCTTCAAATGAATTCATAACATCAACTGTTTCATCCATGTCATCTACATAATCCATAGTCTCCACATAGTCTACGGATTCCATGCTATTTACTGTTAAATTATTATTATTCTCATTATCAA
>JAZQLB010000192.1:0-2894 GCA_045542475.1 Lachnospiraceae bacterium
AGCCTAGCACCCTTACAGCGGTCGTTATAGTTCTCCTCAGGACCTCTGCCGTAGTACTCCATTTTACTAAACTGCTTATCCATAGTAAAGGTAATACCAAACACCGGCATATCAGGAAGCCCTGCTGCCCCGTAGTAATCACCGCTTACTTTTATTTTTCCGTCCGGTGTCATTCTATACTCTATCACACCCTCTGTTTCAGGTGTGGTGTATAGCTTATAGGTGGTTCTTACAATCACGGCTGCTATATTTTTAACATCAGCATAATGCTTATCTGCATCCATAATGCTGCCATCTCTAAGCTCGTACTTAATTGTTGTTCCGCTCTGACGTGTAAACTGGCTTACTCCCATCCACACAGCAGATTTTGTTGGAAATGCACAGCCCTTATCATTATCCGTCGCTGCTCTCCAGAAAATAAGTCTTGGAATTCTCTCAACCAGTTCAAGCCCCTTGCATTTGTATGAAATAAGACCGCCCTCTCCTCTTGAGAAAATAACCTGTGAATTATTGGTCCTGATGCCTACGCAGACATCGCCCATTACCACATCATCAAAGAACAACGCTTCCTTAACTTCATCTATTGCTTTTTCTACCACAAATGCTTTACTCTGTCCCCATGCAGCGACAAAGCCCGGGAAGGTCCATGGTCTGTAGCCCATAAGCACAGCACGGCACTCTATAATATACTCTCCGACATCTTCCATTGCAGGATAATTAACCGGAACAAATTCTTCGCAGCCCGGTTCCACATCCCATGAAAATGTACCTGCCCATACTGCCTTTCCGTCCTTTAAAAGCTTAGCCTCAAATATATAATCATGTGTATTTTCAAAAAGATTCTCATTTACTATTAAAATGCCCTTATCGGTTGGGTAAAGCTTAATATTCTGGTACAGGTATTTTACCTCCTGCGCCTTAGGTGATACCTTTCTGTTAGCAAATACTATTCCATCACCGCAGAAATAATAGTCGCATGGTCTCTCGCCGTAATCACCGCCTACCATGAACTCCTCTTTGCCGTCCTCTCCCTTAACTGTTAAGGCCTGGTCAATATAATCCCAGATAAAGCCGCCCTGATACTGCTCATATTTATACTCAAGGTCGGTGTATTTAAACATACCGCCGCAGGAATTACCCATAGCATGCATATATTCGCAGCTGATATATGGCTTGCTTGGATTGCTCTGCAAATACTCCTCAATCTCGGCAGGCTTGCTGTACATTCTGCTCTCCATATCTGTGATGTCAGAAAAGCTTCTGTTATGTACACAGCCCTCGTAATGCACAAGTCGCTCAGGATTTCTCTCATGGAAAAACTTAGACATGGCAAGTATTCCTGTACCTGCATGTGACTCATTTCCACATGACCAGATAAGCACACTAGGATGGTTCTTATCACGCTCAAGCATGGATGTGGCACGGTCAACCACTGCCGCCTCCCATTCAGGCTTACTGCCCGGAACATTCATTGACAAATCTCCGTCTATTCTCTGCCATGTTCCGTGTGTCTCAAGATTTGCCTCATCAATCAGATATATTCCGTACTCATCACACAACTCGTACCAGTAGCTCTGATTTGGATAGTGACTGGTTCTTACCGCATTAATATTAAGAGTCTTAATCGTCTTTGCATCCTCTTCCATTTCCTTTTTGGTAATGGCACGTCCCAGCTTGCAAGAGAACTCATGTCTGTTCACACCCTTGAATACGATACGTTTTCCGTTAATGCACATAATGCCATTCTTCATTTCAAAGGTTCTAAAGCCGATTCTCTGCGTAACCCACTCAACCAGATTGCCATCCTCATCATAAATAGAAATGTTAAGCACATAGAGATTAGGCACCTCTGCGCTCCATTTAAGAACATCCTTAATAACTGCATTTATTTCCATTTTATCCTTAACTGCTATGCCCATTTTGGTCATAACAGTCTTACCTGTCTTATCAACCAGCTCAAGTCCTACGCTTCCTGCGATTTCACCGCACACCTCAAGCTCCACCTTAAGCTGTCCATCATTATAGCTCTCATCAAGCCCTGCATGCACAAACACATCCCTTACATGTGTCTTAGGCACTGCATAGAGATACACATCCCTGAATATTCCGGAAAATCTCCAGAAATCCTGATCCTCAAGCCAGCTTGCACTGCTTCTTTTATACACCTCTACTGCTAATTTATTATCCTTTTCCTTAATAAAATCAGTAATATCAAACTCTGACGGCGTAAAGCTATCCTCAGAATAGCCCACAAACTGCCCATTTATCCACAAATAAAAAGCACATTCCACACCTTGAAAAGAAATATATGTGCGTTTACCAAACAGTTCCTCCTTCACATCAAAATATGTAAAATAGCTGCTTACAGGATTATCAATAACAGGAATCTGTGGAGGCACTAATCTCTCATGTCCCTCCCATGGGTACATGACATTGATGTACTGGCATTTGTCGTAGCCCTGAAGCTCAATATGTCCCGGCACCTTAATGTCTGCAAATTCTGCTGTGTCATAGTCCTCCTTATAGAAATCTACAATACGCTCACTTGGATTCTTAGCAAAGGCGTATTTCCATGTACCGTTTAACGACTGACGGAGTGCCATCTCCTGACCGTAGTTTTCAGGCTTTTCGGTGTAGAAGAGGTGGTCTGAGTGGGCATCCTCACGGTTCACTCTGAATATCTCCGGGTTTTGGAGCCAATTTATATCTGGGGTTGTTATTCTGTTCATTGTTCTATTCCTTTCACGAATTGCAAATGCAATTATTTTTAATCGTTGTCTATGAAAGATTTTATACTATATTTGGGTTTTGGGCAATATGGTATTGGGCTTGTTATGGATAAAAAAATGGTGATGGGGACGGAGCGAGAGGCTGGCATGGGTTATTCTGAGGAC
>JAZQLB010000193.1:0-14296 GCA_045542475.1 Lachnospiraceae bacterium
TAATAATCTGGTGATATCAGGAGTTGATTATATATCCGTAAAAAAGCTTGTGATTACGCAACAGGTTAATGAACATGCCGGTGCGGCTTTACAGCTGGAGGTCAGTCCTGAGGCCGGACAAAAATATTTAGATGACTTAAATGAGAATGAAGTAATTACTATTGAAGCACCACATATTATATTTGCAGGAGTAGTAGATAAAGTAAAGCTGATACATGAAGAGACTTATTTTGTATTGGATATGGAATTGTCATCTGCCAGTTCGTTATGGGACACAAAGAAAATAAATCGAAGCTATCAAAAAATAGGTGCAAAATATAGTGAAATTATGAAGCAGGCAATAAATGGCTATGGTGAGATTACTTTTGTAGGTAAAGATATTGAAGCAGATGCTATGCTGGTACAATATAATGAAACCATTTGGGAGTTTATATTAAGACTTGCAGCGGAGTGTAATGAGCCTGTGTATGTTAATTCTACCAGCAAAGAGCCGAGTGTAATTATTGGCAATTACCAAAGCTATGTGGTAAAAGTAAAGGACATAATAGCCAGTGCAGCAGTAACTGATGAAACAAATGGGAGTGTTAATGGTTATGTTCCATTAGGGTCAATAGTCGAAGGTGGTGGTAATGTGGCAGTTACCACCAGTCGTATAGTCGGTGGAGAGCTGATAACTACATATACCGGTAAAAGTAAAGAGGAAATGGTATGTAAAAAGCATTGCCCTTCTTATGCAGGAAGAGTAATGAGAGGAATTGTCAAAGCGGTTGATAAAGACAAGGTTCAGGTACATATTACTGACTTGGATGCAGAATATGACGGGTTAAGTAATGTTTGGTTTCCGTATTCAACATTGTATTCGTCTGAGAATAATATGGCAGGAGTATATTGCATGCCGGTTGAGGAGGATGTTGTCAGGGTTTTCTTTCCATCAGAGAATTTGAAAAAGGTGTTTGTATCAAGCTCATATACTATGCGGGGAAAGCCGGAGTACACGGAAGAAAAGCAATTTATAACACCGGAAGGGATGACTGTTCTGTTCGGAAAGGATGGTTTGTCCATACAATGTAATAATAAAAAAACCGGAATTTATCTACAGAAAAACGGGTGGATATCAATTGAGTCAGAACTGGATATTAACATACATGCCAAACAGAATATAGCTATGATAGCAAATGAAGGCTATATTAACATCAGTTCAGACAAGGAAGTATGTATAGGAGCGGGAAGGTCACTTATTTCAATGAGTAAAAATGGCATAATTATGGTGTCGGACAGAATTATGACACAATAGGAACAGCGTATGAAAACAAAGAAATATATAGAGTTTAGAGATAATTATTTAGATTACTATGACAATATTTTTTTCAAGAATGTGGGCGAATATATAAAAACACAGGGCGAAAAAATAAAGAGTACTTTAAGAAAACAGCTGGAGCAGGTTGTGGGGAATGTATCAGTATTGCAGGAGCAGATTCCGATAGAGGCAGGATGTATTCAGATATCTCTGCTTATAAGTTCTATTGATTCGGATATTCCGGAATTAATGTATGAGGTATATGATTCTGATAAAGAATTTGGAAGAATTATATATACACAGACCTTTGGCTGGGACTGGATAAAGCAATATTGGGATACAGAGAAGCGGCAGCTTGAGAATAAGATTAAAGAGCTTAAACAACAGGCGTATTTGGGGACAGCAGCTATTGAGGCGCTTATGTATGAGAAGGTAGACAGCATTATCCAATTAATGGCTTTTTCACTTAAGTACGATTTTGGTGATTTCGGAAGCTTCAGATGTGTAGATAAATTATTAATGGCGGATAAGTTCTATTTGTCTATTGGCGAGTATAGAGGCTGGCAGAAGAAACTTTATTGCCATGTGCCGGAGCAGGATATTTTTAAGGAAAGGCTTGAAAAAGAATTTTCTTATATGAGGTTTGATGAATGTGCATATAAGGAGAAACGTTTTGTGGGTTTGAAGCTGGATTGTACCCGTTTTTGTGACTGTGTTTTTGTTGATTCTGTTTTTAAGAAGGTGGATTTTAGGGATGCACAGTTTATTAATTGTGTATTTAGAAATTGTGTATTTGAACAGTGCAGTTTGAATGGATGTGTGTTTGAACAGTGTGATATGCAACGAATCGAGTGGAATGAAAACCAGATGAAAAACGGAGCCATAGAAGAAGATAATAGAATAATGGATATATGCAGACCGACAACATTTTTGGAATGCGTAATGCATAAGCATACTTTTAAAGCAAATATTATCAGAAATTATTTAAAGCTTAGTTGTGATGAGGCAGACATTGTGGAGGTCGATAATGAGATACTTTGAATTAAGACAGTCAAAGGCGGTTCGTAATCCTATTAAAATTCAGTGGGCAGCAGAGGAACAATATAAATATAATCCAACCCGAGAGGAATTTGATAAACTGCCGGATATGTGTGTTGGATATTATGAATATGATGCTTCCGTAGAGATACCGGATGTTCTTGAAGGAGATACCTTTTTTGTAAGTGATGAATTAAAAAAAGTTCTTCAAATGTATGATGATACAATAACATTTAAGGGCGTTCAGGTATATCCATTTGGAATGGTAGAAAATGTAGTGCCTACATATTGGAGCTTTTGGGGAAAGGAAGCAGACTGCAGGCACCAGTCAGTGGTGCAGCTTCCTAACGGAGACATAAAGGAATTAATACTGTCAGCAGACAAACTGCCTGCTGATGATATATTTAAGGTGGAAGGACTTTATGTACATAGAATAATCATAACATTACCTGTTGCGGAGAGTATATTGCGAAGAAAAATGTACGGAATTAGTTTGAAGGAGGTTAAAGTTATCTGATATGGGTTCAAGCGGAGGATATCTTAGAAGACTTATAAAAGTAAAATGTGAATATGGGAATATGGCAAATTATCTTAATGTAGAGACTGACCATGGTGTTATATGGTATATGGTAGATGAAAATGGTAATGTGAATCAGGAGCTGCCATTTATGAATGCTAATGACCATGAGGGGGATGTTAATCTCATGTGCTTTGGCAGATGCAGTGCACCAAGTAACAAGATATTTGGAGGAAAAAGAGATTTTCAGATTGGCTCAATTATGGATGGACTGACAGGAGGGTATATGTGTACGCCATATTGCAGTCAGCCTTGGGTTACAAGCAATGCTAAAAATATACTGGACGGAGCTCCGGCGATTGCAGTCGATAGTTCTGTTACCTGTTACTATGGCGGAGTAATAAGATTTTATGAGGAGCCGGTAGAAGAGGGGACAGAAGGTGCCACAGAAGGAGAAAATAAGGATGAAGGTTAAAGAACTGAAAAATAAAAAAATTAAAAAGGTAAGCTGGGGGATATTTATATTTTGGATTGTATTTATTGCATCTGGAATATGGCTGCCAGGTATCACATGGATACCGTTGTTTATAAGAATTCCATATGCGTTTATTCCAATGATTTTATTTGCCGTATATATTCTGGGAATTAATTCTATATTGATAAAAAGAATGGAAAAGCTGGAAAGCAGCCTTAATTGCAGAGCATGGCTTAAGATATCAGAAGCACTTTTTACAGAAGTATATGTTTTTGATTTGACTAACGGATATTTATATGGCTTATGTCAGCTTAACCCGTTTTATATTCAAAAGGTGGATTTGAAGGATGTGGCAGATGTAGAAATAGTAACAAGTGAAGCCTTTAATTCTGTTACTACATGTGTTATTGACAGAATTATATGGCCATGGGGAAAAACAGATATATATCTTCAGAGAAACAGAAAATATCATCCACTGCCAATCGGTTGTCCGGAGGATTTGGCATACAGGGAGGCAGCAGTAAAGCTTAAGAAACTGATTCTTGATTTAAGAGTTATTGCACAGTCAAGAGCATAAAATAATTAGTAAAAGGGAGAAGCACCAATGGCAAATCACCATACAATGCTGCCGCTGGCACACATAAAAATAAAAGGAGCAGGAGACTACGCCAGCCTCATGCACCTGCAAATCGAAACCAAAGCCAACACCCACGGCATAATGCTTGTAACCCTCTGCCTTGATTCCGACACACCCGGATATAATACAAAGGACTGGACAGGAGAGCTGATACAGGCAGAGGACAAAGAAGGACAAATATTATTTACCGGAGAATGTACCAACTTCTGGAAAAATGAAGCAGCCCAGTACTGCGAAGTGACCCTGTATGTACAATCCGGCTCCTATGATACCGACATAATGAAAAAAAGCAGAACATTTCAGGACAGCACCAAAACCCTGAAAAAAGTAGCCGAAGAAATCATGTCAGAGTACGAAGCACAGATAATGATGGAAGAAGAGGTTGCCATACCCATAGTGCTGGTACAGGACAAGGAAACCGACTGGGAATTCTTAATCAGGATAGCAAACCAGTACGGCTATGAAGTATATACTGACGTTACAAGTAAGAAGATAAAAATCGGATTTGGAAACAGCAAAAAAACAGACAACAGCTTCACAGAAGCAGCCAGAATCCTTGCAGAAACCAGACTTCCAAAGGAACTGAGACTACAAAAAGCCAATCAGGGAAGAGTTGGAGGAATGTATCATTACGCTACGGAGGAGGTGGTTAGCTGTAATCCATATGCTCCCGCAGGAACAATAACAGGAGAAAAAGTAATAACCGCCAGTACAATCAGCGCAGACAGAGGCGTACTGGTGAATAAAGCAACCACCGCATATAAAGAGGATGCAATACCGCAAAGTGCAAGCATGATGGCAAAGGCAACGGAGAGCCATATCCTGTTGGGAAAAGTACTGTCCATAAACGAAGCTACCATAAAAGTACAGTTTGATGTGGACGAAACACAGGACGAAGAAACAGCCATGGAGCTGCCCTATGAAAACACAATCAACAACTGTTTTTATTGCATGCCCGAAAAGGATGATAAAGTATTCGGATACATAGACAACCGTGGAACCGCCGTTATACTGGGAAGCAAAAGAAAGGATACCCTGGACAGCTTCTATGACAAGCCGGAGGAAAAAGCCATAACAGCCCTAGACAACATGATACACTTTGCAGGGGAAAAGCTCACCCTCTCAGCAAACAGGGAGGCCGCAGAAAAAAACGAAACACATAGAATAAGCATAGCAATGGATAAGGAAACCGGAATAGACATCCATTCCTATGGAAGCATAAATGTGGCATCAGAACAAAAGATAAGCCTGTCAGCAGGAACAGCAGAATATAAGACAGAAGAAATATATGAAAAATACAAAGCCGCCAAAGCTGTAGGAGCCGCCAAATATGCAGTCGCCAAAGCAGCCGAGCCTGCAAGACCCAGCGGACTGGAGGAAGACCTTAAAAAAGCAGGACAAAGCTTTGTAAACATGGGAAAATCCCTTATCATGTATGACGTGGTCAATGACATAATTAACCGTTGCACACCACCAACCTACGAAACCGAAAGGGAAAGCTATGAAACAGGAACCATGTATATGGGAGCTGATTACATACAAATAACAGTAGGGAATTCAGTGATGATACTGGGAGCAGATTTCGGATACGGAGTAAGCACCATACAAATCAATGCAGACCTGTTTGAATGGATGGGGCTGGAGAAAAAGTCAGGCTATGAGAAGGTGGCGGAAACCTATTCGGACGGATGGACATTTGCACTGGACATACTGTCTGTTGCCCTTGACATAGGTGCTGCCGTTGCCATGTGCTTCCCGGGAGTAGGAACTGCAATCGGAATCGGACTGATGGCTGTAAATGTAGGCATATCCCTTACCAGAGGAGACACTTGTGGAGCACTTCTTGGATGTATACCTATTGCAACAGAGGTCAAGGCAGTTGCCAATTTCTTAAAAGGAGCCCCAAAGCTTGCAAAAGGGATAAAGGTATTTGGAATATATTGCAAAGGAGTAAATGTAGCTTCAAGCGGATACAGTCTGGTAACAGGTCTTTATGACGGAAACATTAAAACAGAAGACGGAGTCATGATGGCACTTAACTTTGCATCCATTATTACGGACATAGTTACTGATAAGGTACAAAGCCGTGCAAAAGCAAATACAAACGGAGCAGCACCAAAGGTAGAAACCGATAACACAAAGGTACAAGTTGATACAGAAAAAATCCTCGATGTCCCTGAGGTGGACGTACAGACCACAAAGGTAGTGGAAGCAGAAGCTGCAGTGGCAACTACAAAAGCAGTGGACGTGGAAGTTGATACTCCAACCACAAAGCCGGTGGATGTGGAAGCAGATACCCCAACCGCTAAGCCAGTGGACGTGGAGGCAGATACCCCGACCACAAAGCTGGTAGAGGCAGAAGCGGAACCGGTAAAGTCGGTAGAAACAGAGACTACCCCGCCAAAGCCGGTAGAAGCCGAAACACCAGTACCCGTAGTACCTGCAGAACCGGAAAAGGTTAAGCCAGCCGAGGACACCACCCCGGCAGAACCTGCAAAGCCGGCTGAGGAAGCAAAAACCCCGGAAGCAGATACTGAACAGACAACCACCAAGACCACGGAGGTTGAAGCCGACACCAAGGAAACCATAACCAAAGGCGCCGACCCCGTGGACATGGCAACCGGAGCCCTTACGGAAGTCCGCACCGACCTTATAATCAAGGACATCCGAGGCGACTATCCCGTAACCAGAACCTATAAATCCATCTACGAAAATAAAGGCAGAATCCTGGGAAGCCGCTGGATATTCGGCTTTGAAACCAGCCTCTACAGGAAAGATAATCACATATCCATCTGCCTGCCGGATGCCCATAAGGAAGAATTCACCCTTACGGATAACCACTGGGAGAACAAAATCAAAGGCAAAGAAAAATACCGCCTTACCCGGAACGCAGACGGCTACGAGCTTGAGGAGACGGAAACACAGAAACGCTATACCTACAGCCATGATGGTTACATACAAAACATCAGGGACAACTACGGCAATACAACACGCTACACCTACATAGGAAGCCTGATAAGCCGCATAACCCTTGAAAGCGGACAGTCTCTTGACATAACCTATGACAACGGAAAGGTAAGCCGCCTTAAAGACACCCAGGGCAGGGAATACACCTACACCTACGAAGGCGACCACCTTACCACCGTCACCTACCCAAATGGCGGCGTACTCCGCTATGAGTACACACCTGAGGGACTGCTGACCCGCATACACAATGAAAACGGCAAATGCTATGTGACAAACAAATACGACAGAAAAGGCAGGGTTATATCCCAGACCACCGCAGACGGAGAAGAATACATTTTCTTCTACAACGATGCGGAACGGGAAACAACTCTGACAACCCTCGGACTTAACCGCGTAACCAGATACCGCCACAACGTGGCAGGACTGGTGGAAAAAATAATCCACAATGACGGAACCACCGAGGAAAAATGCTATGATGCCAACGAAAAAGTCATCTGGGAAAAGGACAGACTGGGAAGAGAGACCCACAGGGAATACAATGGGAACGGAAAAATAACAACCCTCACAACCCCTGACGGACTTATAACAACCTACACGTATAACCAGCAGGGACTGTGCACCAGCCAAAAGGACAATGCCGGAAGGGAAATATTATTTGCCTATGACGAAAACGGCGGACTTACACAGGTCTCATTTATGATGGAGGAAGGCAATTACCTTACCACCACCTACGAAAGAGACCGCCACGGACGAATCATTCGCCAGATATACCCTGACGGAACCGCCAAGACATGGGAATACGCAAAAGACTTCTCCCACCCGACCACATATCACGGGGCAGAAGGAGAATACTACACCTACGAGCTTGACGACTACGGCAGAATGATGATATTCCACGGTGCAAGAGGCGACATATACTACGGCTACAACACCAACCACTTTATCACCATGATAAAGGACGAGGAGCAAAACTACACCCGCTACCAGTACGACCTTACAGGCAACCGCACCGGAATGCTTACTCCTGCGGACATGGAAGCAGATGACGGAAGACAGACCACCTACACCTACGACCCGATGGACCACCTTACAGGCATGACAAACCCATGCGGAGAAGGCTATATAAGAAAGGTCAACAGTGAAGGAAAGCTCCTCTCGGTACAGCAGACCGCCCCGGGAGCAGGGGAGACAACTCACACCTATGATGAGGACGGAAGAAGAACCCATACCCATTACCCGGACGGCGGAATACTCCGCAGCTTCTATGATGCATGCGGCAACCTGATAAAACAGGTACAGCCTGAGGACTATAACGAAGCCAGGGACAACGGCAAGGGCATGACCTACGCCTATGACAGCATGAACCGCCTGACAGCCGTATGGAACAAGGACGGACTACAGATAAGAGCCCTTGAATACGACCTTGCAGGCAGAATCATAAAAAGCAGCACAGCCAAGGACATACAGGCAGGCTGTGCAACCCACTACTGCTACAACAGGGCAGGCTGGCTCATGGAAAAAAGAGAACCGGTAAAAATCGAAGCAGGAGAAAACCAAGCCGGAACCATCAGCTACCGCCTCACCCGGTACACCTACGACAGGAGAGGACGCTGCACAACAGAAGCACGCTATCTGGATTACCAGACCCGGACCGGCGAACAGGGCAGAGTTCTCCTAATCAACAGACAGTACGACAGAAGCGGCAGACTGATAAAAGTAACCGACTCACAGGGAAGCTGCCTTGAATATACCTATGACACCCATAACAAGCCAACAAAGGAAAGCCGAAAAATCCGTGAAGGAGTATACCAGCACAAGCTGTATACCTACACCAAAGCAGGCAGACTTGAAAGCATAGAAATGAGTGCCGATGAAAAAGGCAGCAACAGAAGTACCGTAAAAACCCGCTTTACCTACAACAGTAACGGAAAGGTTACCGGAATCATTACCCCTACAGGTAATGAAATAAGAATGGAATACGACCGCTGCAACCGCCTTACAAAACAGGAACACATACAGGCAGACGGAAAGTATTACACAATCACAGAAATAAGCTACGATGCACAAGGCAGGGTAAGCCACAGAACGGAAAACGGCAGAACCACTACCTACGGCTATGATATCAGGAACCGCCGTAACCGGATAACAGACCCTGTAGGAAGAACCACGGCATGGCTATACGACAAAAACAGCCGCCCTGTAAAGGAAATCGGAGCCAAGGAATATAAAAAGGCAGGCTTTAACGGCAGAGGCAGAACCATTACCTACAAGGACAACCGAATATCTGCAATCTACCGCATTGACGGAAGTCTGGAAAGAAGCTATGCCTACAATGAGTACGGCGAAGCAACCGCCATAACAGCAGGGGATAACACAAGCATAAGTCTGACCTACGACCACGCAGGAAGACGAACCCACGCCATAACAGCAGGAGGAGCAACCCAGACATGGGCTTACAACCCATGGGGAGCCATAACCGCCACAACAGACGGAAACGGCAACACAACCACCTACACCCATGACGGCTGGGGCAAGGTAACCAGCATTAACAGAGCTGACGGAGGAGTTGAACACTACCTCTACGATGAAGCAGGCAACCTCGCTTACTCAGAGGACGGAAACCACAATGTAACAATTTTTCGTTACAACACCCAGAACCGACTGGCAGAAAGAGTAACCCCGGACGGACAATCAGAATTCTGGAATTATGATGCGGAAGGCAGATGCTGTCTCTACACCGACAGAAACGGACAAGAGATTGCCTACACCTACAACATGGCAGGAAGCCTGACCTCAAGACGAAGTCTCGGAAGAAGAGAATACTCAGACACCTACGGCTACACCCCTGACGGACTCTTAGCCTACGCCATAAGCAGTGGCATGAGATATGACTACGAGTATGATGCATTTGCAAGGCTTATAAGGAAAAAAGCAAGCGGAAAAACTCTGCTAAGCTACACCTATGATGAGTACGGAATGCTGACAGCCCTAAGTGACATCACAGGCAAGGAAACCACCTATACCTATGATGAAAACGACATGCTGACACAGGTAAGGGATAACGATAGCCTTATGGCAGCCTACGAGTACACACAAGCCGGACAAATATCAGCCATAACAAGCGGACCGCTTTGCACTACATATGAGTATGGAACGGATGGAAATCTTGACCACCTTACCACCCTGCTTGGCGCAGAACTGATTGTGTCTAATAACTACGCATATGACCACAACGGTAATTGTACACGTAAGGAAACACTGGCAGGAATAACAGACTACACTTATGACAGCATGAACCGCTTAAGCAGTGTAACAAATGCCGAAGGTGTGGAACTGTATACCTACGACTATGCAGACAACAGAATAAGCCGTGAGTGGTATGAGCTGGAAAATATGTTTGACAGTGACATGGCACTGTCTGCTTCACTGGGCGAAAGCATACAGCCGCCAAGCATCCGCGAAATATATAATTATGATGAATGCAACCGCCTCATAAGCACAAGCCTCTGGAATGGCAACACCCCGGATAGTCAAAGTATTCTAACAGAATACACCTATGACAAACAGGGCAACCTGCTAAGTGACGGCAATGCAGAGTACACCTATGACCCATTCAACCGAATGGAGAGCGCAAAGCTAAGTGACGGACAAATCCAGATAAACCGCTACGATGAAGAAGGCTTACGCCATGAGATGGAAGAGAACGGAAAGCTTGTGCAGTTCTTATATAGCGGAAGAGAAGTGATAGCAGAGACAGAGGCAAGCGGTAATGTAATCCGCTACATCAGAGGATTAGGTTTAATAAGCTCCGACAGCGAGAATGCAAAGACCTACTATCACTACGCAAGCGATGAACTTGGCAGTATTACCCATGTGGTAAGAGGCGCATTAAAGAAATATGCATTAAGTAAGGCAGAACAGACAGAAACAACAGCTAAGCCTGATGAAAAGCCACAGATACTGAACCGCTACGAGTACGATGCTTTTGGAAACATCACAACCAAGGAAGAAACAGTATCTAACCGCTTCTTATACACAGGGGCACAGTATGATACAATAACAGGACAGTACTACCTGCGAGCAAGATTCTACAACCCGGTAATAGGTCGCTTCCTGCAAGAGGATACTTATTACGGAGACGGACTGAATCTGTATGCGTACTGTAGGAATAACCCTGTGAACTATGTGGACCCTAGCGGACATGAGGCAATATCACCAACCGACAAGGAAGCCTGTGCCGAGCTTGTTAAAGAGTATGTGGAAGAGCTAAATAATACCCATGGCTGTACAGCAGAGGACATCGATTACTTTAAGCGTGAGGCAGAAAAATATGGTCTCGACCCGGATTCACTTGTATTCAAAACCACTGACGAAGTAAATGGCGAAACATTAATGGAGATAGCTAAGGAGGCGACTCCTGATGATGTGGAGGTATTGAAGGAGTGGGCTGCTGAGTATGGGGTGGATTTCGAGAGTTTGGGGGTTGATACTAATGCAACAACGAAAACTTATATGACCGGAGCAGCAGGTGAGCAAGAGTTGATTAACATGTATGGTGGAGAATCTCAAGCATATTTTAATACATCGTTAGGTGGTCGATATATAGACCAGTTGGCAGATGGAATCGCACATGAGTCAAAAGTGGGATATACAACATTATCAAAGCGAATAAAAACCCAAATATTAAAGGATGTGGAATTAATTAGTACGGGACAGATAGATGCTGCACACTGGCATTTCTTTACTAGTGGAGTTACAAATAAAGTAGGTGCATCACAACCACTAATTGATTTTTTAACAGAGCATGGAATAAGTTATACTATACATTAAGCAGAAAGCAGGTGAAGGAAATGGACTATGAGATGATGGCGCCACCATTTGAACATATTGGTTTTAAAGATTTGAATAAGAAAGAAGCAGCTAAATATTTTGAATGGTATATAAGTCAAATCAGTCATAGAATTGACGTTTTAAAAAGATGTGTTCAAAATGAAAATGAAGAGGTTGTGTTTGATTTTTCAAAAGATTCATTGATACCATTATGGACTTGGTATGAAAAAAAAATACAAATTGTTAATAAAACTGAAGAAGAATTAGAAATTCAGCTGAATAAATATCCAAGTTGGATGCATAATGAAATTGCGAAGACAAAAATTTCTTTGGAAACATTAAAATTTGGTATGGATGTAGCAATATATTTTGCAGAAGTTATTATAAAAAATAGTAATGGACGAATACAATGGGGTTTTTTTTCCAGTCCTAAAAAGAGAATGTCAGTCAACGAACCAACATTATTGGGATTTAAAGGAGATATGGATTTGAATCCAAGATTGATTGTTATAAATTGCACGAGACGTTCGAGTGTAGAGGGTAATAATAATAGGTTGTTAGATATGTATAATACATGGATGGCATATATTGAATAGTTATAATAATATTTCCATGTAATAAAAATTAAATGTTTAACTCAATCACATAGTTTTAGAATAACTTTAATTAATGAGAACTGCTCTTCAATAGCTAAGCTTTTGGCAATAAACTTTGGGGGCGGTTTTCTTTGTTTCTTGAAAATCGGTAATGTTTTTTGCAAAAAAGTTGATGTAAATAAAGAATATGCTATAATTGTAATAACACAGTATGATGGCATAACAGGACAGTACTATCTTAGAGCAAGATTCTACAACCCGATAATAGGTCGGTTCCTGCAAGAGGATACTTATTACGGAGACGGACTGAATCTGTATGCGTATTGTAGGAATAACCCTGTAAACTATGTGGACCCTAGCGGGCATGAGGCAATATCACCAACCGACAAGGAAGACTGTGCTGAGCTTGTTAAAGAGTATGTGGAAGAGCTGAATAATACCTATGGCTGTACAGCAGAGGACATCGATTACTTTAAGCATGAGGCAGAAAAATATGGTCTCGACCCGGATTCACTTGTATTCAAGACCACTGACGAAGTAAATGGCGAAACATTAATGGAGATAGCTAAAACGGCAACTCCTGATGATGTGGAGGTATTGAAGGAGTGGGCTGATGAGTATGGGGTGGATTTTGAGAGTTTGGGGGTTGAGAGTGGTACATATTCAGGAGATTTGATGTCGACTGAGGAAGCTGTACGTTATAGCGAGCACTGGCGAGAACTTGGAATTGGTTCAGATAAGACCTATAGCGATTTTATTATGAATAATCCTGAAAAAAATATTGATGATTATTTTAAATTAGTTAAAGAACAATCTCCATGGCCGGATGGATATATGCCAAGTGAACATATGGTAACTCTTAAAAGTGGCGATACTTTTAATATGGTTTTAGATTCAAAGCAGAAGACAAGTCAGCCGGGTGGATTTGCATTAAAAGAAGATGTTCCAAGTGTTGAATTTGCAAGAAAAGATATGGCTATAAAATATGGCTGGAAAGACGATTGTGGAAAAGTAGTCACATATAGAGTAAAAGACGGCGTTGAACTAATATGTCCAGCAGGTCCAATTGGACCACAAATTGATTTGGGAGTAGATATGTATTTACCTGGAAATAGTTCATTAACACAATATGATTTATTTAATGGGTTGGGTAGAATAAACAGAATGGATTTTATTGAAGTAGTACCAGGTTCAATTAAAAGAATTAAGTGAGGTGATATTTATGAAGATTGAATATGTAGATAATATGGTAAAGTGGATATATGATGATAAAGAGATTATATATGAGACAAAGGGGGTTGAATTCGCCACAGATGTTGCAACGGCAATTTATATTGAATTAATGTTCGAGGGAATTTATGAATATCGATTTGTAGGATTTTCAGGTGGGGATATTTGTAAATATGACGATAATAATTTGTTAACTATTTATAATAAGAATATAGGAAAACATGAAATCCAGCTAGAAGATATAAATGATGTTTTTATATTTAACGAGAAAATATATGTAATGAATAAAAGAAAAAACATCATAGTATATAATACAGAGGGGGAGAACAAAGGATTAATAATGCCTCCACAGGGGTATATATATTCTCGATTTTGTAATAGTTCTAAATTTGAAGTTATATGTGAAGGGGATTCATTAAGCGCTGATAGTTTTGGTAGAGTAGATTATAAGTTCGAATATGACTTGTTTTGCAATAATTGGGAAAGAAAAACAGTGGTATATTAATTGCAATTATATCTCTACTTAAGGATGCCCACCACTTAAAAAATTAACCGCGGTCTTTAAATTAATCGGAATGGTTCTCACCAACGGTGATGTCATCCATGTAGATTAATTTAAAGACCTCTCTAGGGCGAAAACTGCCATCTGGGTGCACATAAGGACATCCGAAATCAAAACTGAATATTTAGTTCTAATACGCTGATTTTA
>JAZQLB010000194.1:0-2705 GCA_045542475.1 Lachnospiraceae bacterium
AAGGAGTGAATACTATGTCTGATAAAAAAACTACTAATGTCTATGATGATGGAAATATTCCTGAAATAGACCTTCCTCAGAACGGCAAAACCAATTCTGATAAAATTAGTCCTGATTCCGTAAAGAATGTGGAACCATTACCTGAATCATTCCGCCCAAGAAAGGATGGCCCGGGAGGGGAATAATATTCCCCTTTCCTTTTACCGCTCAATTCCTGCACTCTTAATCCAGTCAATATATTCATCCACAGCGCCTAATAAAAGTGGTATTGATATTCTCTCTGCCAGAATTATAGTCTCCCTTTCATTGATTGCATTCATCAATTCCTTCTGCACCTTTGAAAGCTTGTCTGCAAGGTTGTTATTTCCGCATAAACCAAGCATTGTAATTCCATCCAACAATACTGCCCTGAATAAGGTATTCATTTTCTTTAGAACCTCATTAACCTCATGTGGTTCATAACAAAAAGCTTCAACTTCCTTCTTCCACTGCTCTAATACCATACAAGACTGTTCAAATAGCGGAACAAAATCTGCCTTTGTTTTTTCAACCTTGTGCAAGGTTGCAACAATTATATCATTATCCAGTCTCGCCAGAAGCTCACGCTTTGTAAAAGAAAGCCTCTCCGGCTCCTTAAAATTAGCCCACTTATTATTAATAAAACAATATTTATCCTCATGTTTCCCCACAAATATTACTGCATGCTTACTATCCTTATTAACATGAAGTCCAATCATGGCACAATCCAAGCCTTCCAAAAGCTCTGTAATCCCATCTTTATTTACCTGCTGTTCCCGCATCTCAAAGCCTATGGAATTAAGATATAGGTTAAACCACCCAGCAGACTGTAGCATTGGACCTGAAACATATGCTCCCTCTTCCTTACAAAAGAGAAATGGCAGCTTCATTGCAAGGGCTATGTTTCTATCCTCTGTATCAACTCCATAGAACTCTAGCATATTAGCAATTCCTGCAAATGCACAGGACGAATTAAATGTCATGTACTTCATATATATCCCTCCATATTAATATGTGCTTTATCTTATATCCCGTTTTCGAGCTTTTTTATTCTCATACATGGCTTTATCAGCCAGCTCGCAACACTCTTCATATGTCATAAAAGCCTCATCATTACAAATAGCATAGCCCAAGCTTGCCCCAAGCTTATACGGCAGCCGCTGTTGGGTTACATACCATTCCATCTTATTATTGATGATTTCCTTCATTGCTTCCCAATGCTGTGTATCCACATTTAAGGACAGTATCTGGAATTCATCACCTCCGTAACGGACAACCAAATCCTCCTCATCCACTGAATTCTTTATGGCATCCGCAATAATACAAATAGCATTATTACCTGCCAAATGCCCATATCCGTCATTTATTGCTTTTAGTCCATCCATATCAATCATAACAACAGCATATCTGTTATTGGAAAAATATTTATCACAAAACCTCTCCAGAGCAAACCGGTTATATAATCCTGTTAATGCATCCTTCATATGCAGCCCGTCTAATTCCTTAATACTCTTTCTTAAAATCATTTGACGATGCAGATTCTTCATGCTACTGCCGATACTCTCATGACAAATACGATAATTATATATCTCAATAGGAAGATAATCGTTAACAAATGCAATATAGCCATATACCTGCTCATTATGATGTATAGGAAGAAAAATGAATATATCTCCATCCTCTTCCTTTACAGGCAACAAATCCTTGAAGGAAAAAGCATAATCCTTTAACTCACCTATTCTCTTTGTTACGCCTGATACAGCTATCATAGTATTATCAAAAATACTATCGGACTCTAAATCCGAATATTCATCTTCACTTGTTATGTACTTTATTGCACGCTCATTCAGACAGAAAATGTATTCCGAGCAATTAATTCCCTGCAGCATGTTTTTAATATTATCGCCCAGCTCGTCTACTGAATTAATTCCCTCTAAAGAATCATTATACTTCATCATATGACTGATTTGGTTACCTGCCTCTATTTTCGCAAGAACCAGCTGCTGAAAATGCTTTTTGTCCTGCTCATACATATGCCTTTGGCAACCGCAGCTTCCACCATAATATATTTTGCTTTTGATATATGTTTTTTGAGGAAGCTCTTTGCCTCCCATCCTCTGTATCAGCAGGTCAACAACTGCAAATGACAATGCATCATCCCGTCTGTCCGCACCTGTAATACACGGTTCAAAAACCATACTGTTAATACTTCTATTTAATGAGCATATTAATAAATCTTTTGGTATGCTATATCCATGCTCTTCCATCTCCATGCACATACCTATTGCATAGACATCATGTACACACAGAAACGCCTGTGCATCATCAATGCCCCTCTCTTTAAAAATATTCAGCATATCTCTTCCATGCTGTATGGAAACAGTTCGTAAAATAACTCTGTTTTCATCATATGGGATATTATACTTATTAAGAATATCCCTATATGCACGCAGAGACTGAATAGAAAAAATATCCTCTCCCGGAGTAATTGCAATATTTATCCTTTTGCAATGGTGTTCATTTATAAGATGCTCCATCAACTGACAGCCAGCATCATACGCATCCGACATTACGAATGGGATATCATTCTCTTCTCCATAATTTAAAATAACAAAAGGAACCTGCTTCTTAGTAAGCTCCCATGAAATACTGGCAATAAGCCCTGAATTGCCAAGATTACCTTCTAT
>JAZQLB010000195.1:0-4255 GCA_045542475.1 Lachnospiraceae bacterium
TATTAGGCTTATTCGGTATAGTCATCTTTACAAGATTATGCTTTAATGCTGGATTCATATAATTCTTACGAAATGTTTCTTTTGATTTAAGACCAAGTAAATCCATAATCGCAGAGGATGTATATGGTACATCATATTCCATGACATCTAGCATTCTCTTAAGATATTCTGACATATATTCAGAACCTTCTGCAACCTGTCCTGCAATTTCATCTAAAAATTTATCTATCTGTGAGAGCATAAATTCTATAAATACTATCTATCCTGCAAATAAAGAGCATATCATTTCCCTATTCTCCAATAAAACCCTTCTCTCCCAATCAATTATCTTTTCCTCATTCCGCCAAATCCAATTATCTATAGCCCCTGATTCCTCAATCCAGCTTTCAGGATAATCATAATTTCCGGCATACTGTGGATTTTGATAATCATGTATTCCCGATTCGAAAATTACCGCCCATTCATTCTGTCCCGCCTGCCTCAAATATTCCAATGTAATATATACCGCTTTCATGTCCGCCACCTCATAAAAGGTCCATACACCACTCCGCAAACATGAGCCGTACCATGTAGATATTGTCAAAAATGCTGTTATAGCAGGATGCTGTTTTTCTCCGGATATCTTATATAATTTCATAAAAAAATCCGATTCTATCTGATAAAAATCCTTTGTGTCTATTGTTTCCAATCTTTGATATAGAATGTTTATAGCCTCCATTAAAGCCTACCTTCCTGCCTCAAGGTTAAATAATTACATAACATGAATATCTAATAAAATTGGCTTAAGCCTATCATTATCCATATACAAAAAACTCATCTGTAATGTCAAATCATTCAATTCTGAATTTGTTGTTAAATCATAGTCCACCCAAAAACCACTATTATCATTGTATATTCCACCACTTATCTGATGATATTCATAATTTGGATTAAAGTTGCAATAAACACCATATTTATCTATATACGGCAAGTCATTCAACTCTAAATATCCCTCAACTAATTCCTCAATTAATTCAGATGTCAGTTCTTCAAACTCAACAATATCTTCAAGCTTGTGATAATCCCTTTCAGCCAGCATATCCACTACCTGTTTAAGTATTGGCTTTGCTAATTCTAATGCTTCTTCCCACAACATTTTGTGTCCTCCATTTAAGAATAACTTTCTTTTATTTGCTAATATACCTTCACTTCAATTTATAGATTTCAATGTACTACTTTCATAATCATATTCCCAAATACTAAGCTTACCCTTTACAGATATCGGCTCTATTTTTTCAACATTGTCCATTTTAAACCCATATCCTTCCCATTCTGTATGCCTAATAATACTGGAATAGACATTTGCATTTTTCTCATACAAAATTTTTCTAAATTGATCATCAACCTTTACGCAGTCAGATAAATCAGCCTTTGCAATAATGCATCCGCTTGGATAATCCAAACCATACTCTTCAAATTTTTTCATTGCCTTTTTATCAATTCCCTTGCCGGCGTGGATTAAAATCTCACCTCTATATTTAGTTTTCCAAGTCCTGAATTCATATTCTTTTAACCCTGCCGCAATTAAAGAAGCAAATGGTTGCTTAATTGTAATTACCTTCATAATTCACCTTATCGAAATTCATATTTGTTATAACCTGTCTGGCAGTGAATGCAAATACCCACTCTTTCTCGCAATACATCCGTTGACTTGATTGTAACCCTCTTATCCTGTGCATCCCACAAATTTATACCCCTACATAATTAGATTTGCCTATTTTTTTATAACATAAATATATCTTGCCATCTTTTCCTTAAACTGCTCATAACCTTCTGTAACACACTCCGTTTGTCCCATCAGCATATCAAACCAATTCTTATATCCTTCTGCTTCAAACTCAGCCTGATGCATTATTGCAGAGGTTCGCTTAAGCTTAAGCAATTCATAGGTCTGCTCTGTTATATCTATAACCTCATAGCTCATTTCATTTCTTTCTAATACCTTTGCTAACACGGTGGTGTGTGCACTTTCTGTTTTAGGCATAATCTCCCCTTCTTGGTAGCCTACAAAAAACACGCCATCTTGCTTTAACCATTTTTTTATCTGTGCCACAAAAGCCTCCATGTCTTTAGCAAAATACATGGTATCCATAGAGGTAATAACATCAAATTTTTCTTCTGAGTAATCCACTTCTCCAATTATTCCTACCTTAAATTTAGCATTTTTTCTGAATAATTCTTGTGCAGTTTTTATTGCTTCCTGCGAATAGTCAAATCCATGAATATGGGCTCCTGTTTTGCTCTGTAAATAGCCTAGCATTTTTCCGTTACCACAACCAATATCCAAAATATGTACATTTTCCCTTTGTGGTATATATTGCAAAATCATATTTATTTGATTTATATCACTAAAGCCATCCTGCGAAAAATCCTCCCCAAATGCCGCCTTACAAAATGCAGCAAACGTATTTGATTTTCCTGCCATAGTGTAGAAATCCTGATAAGCATCATAAAACAACAATTCTTTCTCTTTTTTCATAAACAACCTCACGCAATCCCAGCACCTTTATAAGCTGCTTAGCCACATAATTATCCGCACCTAAATCCTTCACTTCATGGGCATCCGAACCAATAGTCACATATCTTCCGCCATTGGCTTTATATATTTCAAGCAGCTCCCGTCCCGGCATTGTTTCACTATGTCCCTTTCTGAGCGAGGAGGTATTAATCTCCATTACCATATCCTTATCTAACAAAACTTTAAAAATCTCATTCATCATTTCTTCTGAATAATATATTTCCCCGTAATATCTCTTTGGAAAATCAATATGTCCTAAACAATCAAAGCCTCCTTGCTTTACAGTATTTAATACCTCATTCCAATACATGGTATAAAATTCCTTCGCTGAATACTGTTCCCTAACCTTCTGACATGGAAACATATTTCCAACCCAATGAATACTTCCAATAATAAAATCATACGGATATTTCGATAACTCCCTCAGCTTATCCGCATATAAATGAGGTTCACCAAATTCAATTCCTGCACATAGCTTAATCAGACTATTACAGCCGTTTTTTATGCGATTATAGCTCTCAAAGAAGCTCTCAGGATTATAATAATTATATCCATAATCATCTTTATTCAAATCAACATGGTCTGTAAAGCAGAGCATCTGCATTCCAATTTTTTCTGCCTGTTCTATATACTTTTCCATTTCTGCTTCTGAATCACACGAATATAGTGTGTGAATATGTAAATCTGCTTTCATATTTTATGCCTCCGCTCCAAGTTCGATGTATTATTCCTCCTGCTATTATGCCACCGAATAATAAAAAAGTCCATTCATTCACTTTCACATTACCGAATAAATAGACTTTTCTATACTACATCATATTCATCGAAGCCTTACCTTTCACCTTACTTCCTGCAAACATTAATCCCAACGCAATAATAAAGGTTAATACATTTCCTATAAACTCCGTAAGCGGGTCAGATTTCTGGATACCTACATATAGCTCAGAGCTGGCAATCCGGATATCTCCCTCCACTCGACTGCCACTACCGCTGTTTATTGACTTTCCGTCAAACATATCCTCACCTGCAAATATCTCTTCCCCCTCAGAAATCAATCCCTGTTCAAGCATATACTCATACGCCATCTTATCAAGCTCATCATAAAGCGAATCCAGATACTCATCCCCGCTGCCATCCTCACCTTGACTTACATCTATTTCCTCCACCTTCAGCTTATCCCCAACCATCAAAAGCATAACCTGACTCGCACCGAAAGAAATCAATACAAGTAACAATGCTATAATAATCCCCTTTCCAAAACTCCACTTTATATGATACCCCATAACAAATGCCACAACCGCAATACATACTATTGGAACAACCAGTACAAGAAGCGTGAATATACTAAGCTTTCCAATATAGAATGTAACTGCCAGATAATTTATAAGGAATATTACTCCCATCGTTATTACAAGCATGAGCATAACAAACATAAGCTCCTTTTTCTTTTCCTTCATCGTAATTCCATCCTTTCAAATTTTTGTGCGGTAATCACAACACATATTGCTGCAAATACCAGATAAAACAGGCTCATGCCTCCTGCCACTGGCACTGTAATCATTCCATAATCCAAAAGACTTCCCACATATGCAGGAACCAGATAACACACTCCCGGAAAAAACTGCATTATAAGAAACAGCGTGGTTATTCCGATTGCCAGCATAAAGCATATACCTGATTTGTATTTTAGCGATAATA
>JAZQLB010000196.1:0-3201 GCA_045542475.1 Lachnospiraceae bacterium
ACTTTTTATTAGTCACCATATTATTAAACAGCTCTTCAATATCACAGGCATTGGTAATATTACATCTGCCCTTTCCGGTAATGTATATTTTTTTACCTGCCTTTTCGTTCTTCTCAAATATCGTTACCTTATGACCATTTCTTGCCGCCGCAATTCCCGCCATCATTCCTGCGGCCCCGGCCCCGATTATAATAACCTTACTCATATTCTATTCCTCAATTCTTCTTAATGAAGCCATTAAATCCTCATCAAGCAGATTAATCTCGTCATTATTATATACCTGATAGTCTTCCCATACATTTTCAAGAAGCTCAAGGTTAGCCACAACCTTCTCCTTATTTTTAAGGCATAGGGCCACTATCAGGGCATTAATCACACTTAATGGTGCCACCAAAGAATCCACAATGGATGCCATATCGCTTCTTGCCAGAAGATTGCACGAAGAATACAGACTCATAGGTGAATTCTTACTATCTGTTATGGCAATCACCCTCGCACTTCTGTTATTGGCAAATTCCATACATTTTAATGTTCTCATGGAATACCTTGGAAAACTTATTCCGATAACCACATCCTCTTCACCCAAATTTAACATCTGCTCAAACATCTCAGATGAGCTGTTGGTGGTAACTGATTTTACATGCTTTTTTATAAGCCCTAAATAAAAGCATAAAAAATCCGCTAAAGGTGCACAGCTTCTTACACCCACAATATACACATTCTTAGCTTCATTAATCAGCTCTACTGCTGTCTCAAAAGCAGCCTGCTCCATAGTGTCAAGTGTCAGCTTAATTTTCTCAGCATCAGCTGTAAGTACATATTCAAGCACCTTGGACTGCTCCATATTACCGGATGCAATCTCAATCTTCTCAATAGAATTAAGGCGGTTTCTAACCACACCGCACAGAGCCTCCTGAAATTCAGGAAAACCGCTAAAGCCTAACATGGCAGCAAAACGAACTGCTGTAGATTCGCTTACCCCAACCTCCTTGCCAAGCTTGGCTGCTGTAAGAAATGCCGCCTTATCATAGTTAGCTAATATATATTGTGCCAGTTTTTTTTGCCCCTTGCTTAATTCAGGCATTATTTCTGTTATTTTTTCAAGTAAATTGTGTTCCATGAGGAGCCTCACATTATATTTTATATTTTTTAATTATATTCTTTATTTTCGGGAACGTCAATTCTATTTGATAGAAAAGGATGCGTTTCTGATGTGATTTGCCCTCTAGTAAGAAGGAGGGTGATGCCCTATGAACACAATGGAGATTTTGACTTTATTGCTAGTAGTATTTGCGGCTCTGTCTTACATAGACAATCATTTTAATCGTAAAAAGAAAATAGACATCCTGCAACACGCCCAAATGTTAGGATATCTATTTTCTAAATAGAATAATATAACTGAGGGCAATCGGAAATGCATTCCGATACCTCTTTCTAATTGAATTATACTATAGGAGGCTTGAGAAATCAAGTCTCCTTTTTTACATAAAACCAGAAAGAGCGCATGTCCCACTCCCGGCACACGCGCTCTAACTATTCACTAACTATTTATTATAATTAACGATCTGTCCAAATGCAGGCTTTAAGCTTGCACCGCCTACAAGACCGCCATCAATGTCCGGCTTAGCAAGTAATTCTGCTGCATTAGCCTCGTTCATAGAACCGCCGTACTGGATACGGATAGCTGCTGCTGTAGCATCATCATAAATCTCGCCGATAACCTGACGGATAGCTGCACATACTTCCTCAGCCTGGTCAGATGTAGCTGTCTTACCTGTTCCGATAGCCCAGATTGGCTCGTAAGCGATAACCGCTTCCTTTGCCTGATCTGCTGTTACGTTAAGGAAAGCAATCTTAATCTGCATTCTAATCCAGTCAATAGTAATGCCCTGCTCTCTCTGCTCAAGTGTTTCACCACAGCAGATGATTGGTGTAATACCATGCTCAAATGCCTTAAGAACCTTCTTATTAACTGTCTTATCAGTCTCTGCAAAGTACTCTCTTCTCTCTGAATGACCAATAATAACATACTTAACACCAAGGTCTGTTAACATATTAGGAGCGATTTCACCTGTGTAAGCACCGCTCTCCTCATAGAACATATTCTCTGCACCGATAGCGATGTTAGAACCCTTAGCTGCCTCAATAGCTGCTGTAAGACAAACAGCCGGAACGCAGAATACTACGTCAACCTCTGGATTAGCTACAAGCGGCTTAAGCTCCTCAATAAGCTTAACAGTCTCACTTGGAGTCTTATTCATCTTCCAGTTACCTGCAATAATTTTCTTACGCATAAAATTACCTCACTTCTTACTTATCGTCAGCTGCAACAACACCTGGAAGCTCCTTACCCTCAAGGAACTCAAGTGAAGCACCACCGCCTGTTGAGATGTGGCTCATCTTATCAGCAAAACCTAACTGATTAACAGCTGCTGCACTATCACCACCACCGATGATTGTTGTTGCCTCTGTCTCAGCAAGAGCCTTAGCTACAGCGATTGTACCCTTTGCAAGAGTTGGGTTCTCGAATACGCCCATAGGTCCGTTCCAAACAACTGTCTTAGCAGACTTAACAGCATTGCCGAATAACTCAGCTGTCTTAGTACCGATATCAAGACCTTCCATATCAGCTGGAATCTTGTCAGCATCTACTACAGATACTTCGATTTCAGCATCAATTGGGTTAGGGAAACCAGCTGCGATTGTTGTATCTACAGGAAGAAGAAGCTGCTTGCCAGCCGCCTCAGCCTTAGCCATCATTTCCTTACAGTACTCAAGCTTCTCATCATCTACTAATGAGTTACCAATCTCATAGCCCTTAGCCTTTAAGAATGTGAATGCCATACCACCACCGATGATAAGTGTATCGCACTTCTCGATAAGGTTATTGATAACATTTAACTTATCTGCAACCTTAGCACCACCAAGGATAGCAACAAAAGGTCTTACAGGATTATTAACTGCATTTCCAAGGAAATCAATTTCCTTCTGCATTAAGTAACCAACTGCACATTCGCCGCCCTTAGCACGAACAACATCTGTCACACCTCCTGGAGTAGCATGTGCTCTGTGTGATGAACCGGATGCGTCACATACATAAGCATCTGCAAGATCAGCTAATTCCTTGCTGAACTCTTCGCCGTTCTTTGTCTCTTCCTTACCACGGAAACGTGTATTCTGAAGTAATACAACATCTCCTTC
>JAZQLB010000197.1:0-6827 GCA_045542475.1 Lachnospiraceae bacterium
TATAGCTTAGAACGCCAAAAGGACTGCCCAAAAGACAGTCCTTCCCTTAGCATCAAGCCCAATTATTGATTCATATATTTTTTGATTTTCTCTGCTGTTTCCTTACTAATTGCCTCTGCTCGCTCTGACAATTCCCTGTGCCTTGGAATCGCAGTAAGATATATGGCAATTCCAAGAAGCAGTACTGGAACCAAAGACTCCATAAGCATGACTACACCCAGCAATGACATTTCCCTAATGCAGTCTAATATTGAAGCAAATCCACCCGGATATTGAAGCAATGTTGCAAAGTTCATCAAGGCACTAAAATATAGTATTACACTTAGTCGCCAGCTACCCTCCGGTGCCATAAACACCCATATCCACAGCAACTGGAACAAAAGCTTAAATATCTCCATTCCAAATCCATCCATAGAATCCATTTGCATCATTAACGCCGCCAAAAGTGCCGCATGCAATATCCAATACCCGGCTACCACCTTAAATATCAGACCTTTCTTTTTTACCCATGCTGCCACATCCGGCTCAGCCTGATATAATTGTTCCTTTTCTGCTAACGCCTGCCTGCGCAGTATATCGTATTCTGCTTTGTCCATATTTGCTCTCCTTCCTTTATCATTTTCACCAGCTGCCAAAGCTTTATTTCGCCCAGCTCCTGCGTATCAGTCTCGCCATCTCTTTGTCTTACGGATACAGACCCGTTATTCTGCTCCTTCTCTCCTACAATTATCATATAAGGAACCTTATCCATTCGTGCCTCGCGAATCTTATAGCCTAATTTCTCGTTTCTGTCGTCCAGCTCCACACGAATATTTTCTGCCCTTAAAGATAATGCAATTTCTTTTGCATAATCAATATATTTGTCAGAAACAGGGAGAACCTTCACCTGCACAGGAGACAGCCACAGCGGAAATTTGCCTGCATAATGCTCGATTAAAATACCGATGAATCTTTCAATTGAACCGAATAATACTCGGTGTATCATAACCGGGCGATGAGCCTCCCCGTCCGCGCCGATATATTCCACATTAAATCTCTGTGGCAGCTGAAAATCAAGCTGAATCGTTCCGCACTGCCATGTTCTGCCAATAGAATCCTTTAAATGGAAATCAAGCTTTGGACCATAGAAAGCTCCATCCCCCTCATTAATCCTGTAAGCTACACCAATGGCATCCATTGCCTCTTTAAGAGCATTTGTTGCTAACTCCCACTCCTCATCACTGCCGATACTGTTCTCAGGTCTTGTAGATACCTCCACCTCATAT
Organism: Lachnospiraceae bacterium; assembly: GCA_045542475.1. GTDB lineage: Bacteria > Bacillota > Clostridia > Lachnospirales > Lachnospiraceae > CAG-882. The sequence continues at coordinate 1,266 of JAZQLB010000197.1, forward strand.
TCGAAACCAAATCTGCCATACACCTCGTCAATAAGTCTTGCTACATTACATATCTCAGGAATAACCTGCTCCTGTGTCATAAAAATATGTGCATCATCCTGTGTAAAGGCTCTTACACGCATAAGTCCATGCAGCGTTCCTGATTTTTCATTGCGGTGCACCAGCCCCAGCTCTGCCAGCCTCATAGGCAGCTCCTTATATGACCTTGGCTGTGATTTATACACCAGCATTCCTCCCGGACAGCTCATAGGCTTAATGGCAAAATCAGCCTCATCCACCTTAAGCGTATACATTATATCGCGATAATGCTCCCAATGTCCAGATGTCTCCCAAAGACTGCGGTCAAGCATAATCGGCGTTGATATTTCCATATACCCTTCCCTGTCGTGAATTTTCCTCCAATAATCAATTAAGAGATTTTTTAAAATCATTCCCTTAGGAAGAAATACAGGCAAGCCCGGTCCCTGCTCAAAAATCGTAAATAAACCCAATTCCTTTCCCAGCTTTCTGTGGTCGCGCAGCCTTGCTTCCTCCATCATTTTAAGATATCCTTCAAGCTCAGAAACCTTCGGGAAAGAAATGCCATAGATTCTTGTAAGCATCCTGTTCTTTTCGTCACCTCTCCAGTATGCACCTGCAACATTAAGCAGTTTAAATGCTTTAATATGGCATGTATTAGAGATATGCGGTCCCGCACAAAATTCCGCATATTCGCCTTGCTGATAGAAGTAAATAGCCTCGCCCTCAGGCAGTGCTTCAATCATTTCCAGCTTATAAGCCTCATTCCTCTCCTGCATATACGCAATCGCAGCTTCTTTTTCCATCTCATATACGCGTGCCGTATATGCTTCCTTTACAATCTTTCTCATCTCCTCTTCCACCGGACCCAAATGCTCCTCACCAAAAGGAAATGAGAATTCAAAATCATAGTAGAACCCCTGTGCAATAGCCGGTCCAATGGCACATTTTGTATCCGGATACAGTCTCTTAACTGCCTGTGCCAGCACATGTGCCGAAGTATGCCAGAACGCCTCCTTCACCCATGTCTCTTCAAAGCTTCCCTCTTTGATTTCGTTGTTTCTGCAAATTACTTTCATTTCTTACGTCTCCTTTCTCGCATGCTCATTCATGCCCTAAAATAGTTTCGATAACATAAGAAAAGCACCCCTAAATACGCATACTATATGCATACCTAAGGGTGCAGTTATTGCACGGTTCCACCTTAACTTTTTACTTCAGATTCCAACAAATCCTATCCTTTAACGCAGGCATACGGTAACGCTTAACAATTAGTAATCTTAGGCATTACAGCTCTGGAATGGTTTTCATTTATCTTCCGCATAAACAGCTTCCACCAAAATGCTATTCTCTCTGGATGTTTCGGGTAAACTACTTTTTCCGTCTTCGCTTTTCCTATGTTATTAAGATTGATTATAATAGAAATTGGGGGAATGTCAAGTAATATGATAAATATTCTGCTAATTCTATGGCGAATCTTCTGATGTTTCTGTCAGCTTTATGCCAAGAATTCGCCCAATTAGCAATTCTCTATTACCGCCTTAATTCTTCTGACACCTGCCGATGAAGCCTCCTCCTTCAATATTTTAAACCTTACAAGCTCACCTGTGTTCCTCGCATGTGGACCTCCGCATATCTCTTTTGAATATCCGGGTATTGTATATACCTTCACGATATCCTCATACTTGCCTCCGAATACACCAATGGCACCCGATTCGTATGCCTCACTAAGCGGAAGCTCCTCCAAAAGCACATCAATATTCTTCTCTATAGCTTCATTCACTATATCGGACACCTGCTCCAATTCTTCCTTTGTCATTTTTCGAGGAAATGAAAAATCAAATCTTAATCGCTCAGAGGTTATGTTGCTTCCACGCTGAAACACTTCCTCCCCTAAAACCCTACGCAAAGCTCCATTTAGCAAATGTGTTGCCGTATGCAGTCTTGCAGTCTGCTCATTATGGTCAGCCAGACCTCCTGCAAATTTTCCTGCTGCACCCTGGCGTGATTTATTCTGATGCTCCTCAAATTTCTTATGAAAGCCCTCTAAATCCACCAAAACTCCTCTTTCCTGTGCAAGCTCTGAGGTGAACTCAATCGGAAAACCATAGGTATCATATAGCTTGAAAGCAAGCTCACCACTTAAAACTCCCTTATCTCCAACATTATCAATATATCTGTTAGCCTTTTTAAGACCCTCATCTAAGGTCTTGGTAAATAAAGTATGCTCTTTTTCAAGCTGCTCCAGAATGAAAGTCTTGTTATCCCCAAGCTCCGGATATACCTCCTTATACTGCTCAATAATAATTTCCGACAGCTCACACAGATAATTCTTATTAATATCTGCCTTTTTAAACAATCGAATAATTCTACGGATTAATCGCCTTAAAATATAACCCTGCTCCGTATTGGAAGGACATATTTTCATAGGGTCGCCAAGGATAAAGGTTGTGGCTCTAATGTGTTCACAGATAATTCTTTTATCTCTGATTGAAATCATTTTCCCTTCATTTTCAAGAATTTTCTCAAGGCTGGTCATAACAGGAATAAAAAGCTCCGTATCATACACATTCGTTTTTCCGTTAAAAATAGTAAGAACTCTTTCAAGCCCCATTCCTGTATCAACATTTTTCTGCTTCAATTCAGAAAAGCTGCCGTCAGCCTCCTTATTAAACTGCATAAAAACATTATTCCAGATTTCCACATATTTACCACAGTGACATGACGGACCACATTTTGAACTGCATTTTGGCTGTCCCATGTCATAGAAGATTTCTGTATCAGGTCCGCAAGGTCCCGTCTTGCCTGCCGGTCCCCACCAGTTATCCTCTCTGCCATAGCGATATATCTGCTCATCCCTAAATCCCACAGACTTCCATATCTGCACTGCCTCATCATCTGCCGGCACCAGCTCGTCCCCTTCAAATACTGTCACAGCCAGTCGCTCCACAGGAATATCAAGATACTTGGTCAAAAACTCAAAGCTCATGGAAATGGATTCCTGTTTAAAATAATCTCCCAAAGACCAGTTTCCCAACATCTCAAAAAATATACAATGAGTATCATCTCCCACCTCATCAATATCCTCTGTTCTTACACATTTCTGTACATCTGTCAGCCTCTTTCCTCCGGGATGTTTTTCACCCAGAAGATACGGCACTAACGGATGCATTCCCGCCGTGGTAAACAGAACTGTCGGATCATTCTCTGGGAGAAGTGATGCTGACGCGATTTCCTTGTGCCCCCTTTCCTTAAAAAAGTTTACGTACATGTTTCTTAATTCATTTGCTGTCATGTTTTTTCTTCTCCTTTCTGATATTTCTCCAAAACAAAAAGCCCCAAGCTGACTATATATCAGCTTAGGGCGAACTTACTTGTCCGTGTTACCACCTAAATTCAGATTACTCTGCACTCTGTCAATACGGGATTACTCCGATATTGCTTCCTATGATAACGGTGGAACTCCGTTGAAGCCTACTAAGAATCATCTGTTCGGTTCAAAGCTCAGAGACTGCTTCAATACCAGCTCAATGAAGATTCTCACCAACCATCTTCTCTCTGTGAAATCCTTGATATCTACTATTTCTCGTCATTGCCTTTTTGTTTTGAATTGTAGTGAATATAACATTATGAAGAGGGATTGTCAAGAAAAAATTAGGTTCCGTAAAAAAAATTACGAATATTCTGTTAATTCCATGGCATTTTTCCTTGTCATATGGTACAATAGTCATAGTATTACAACCAATGACAAGGAGGCGTTATTATGGCATTAGTACCTGCAAAATGTACACAGTGCGGAGCACAAATTGAAGTAGATAATACACAGGAGTCCGGAACCTGTCAATATTGTGGAAGAGTATTTATTACCGAAAAAGCATTAGACTATTATGATAAAGTGCTGGCCGGAAGCATCAGCAATACGGAAGCCTACGTAGACATTGAACCTACCAACTCCATTTCAGGCACTAACATCGGAGGCATTCCTGTAACAACGGAAATCGGCGAAAAAATTAAACGCTTAATTGAAAGCGGAGAAGTTGTACAAGCAATAAAAGAGGTAAGAGAGACAACAGGGCTTGGATTAAAAGAAGCAAAGGATGCAGTAGATGCGTATCGAGGTATTAATACTAACGTTGTAAGAGCTACAGGTAATACCACCCCAAACACTCCCCCGGCAAATAACACAACAGTAAATAATACCGCAGCAAATAATGCCACAGCAAACAACACCACAAAATCATCAGGTGGTTGTTACATAGCAACATGTGTATATGGCTCTTACGATTGTCCAGAAGTATGGACACTTAGAAGATTTAGAGATTACACATTAGATGAAACATGGTACGGCAGATTATTTATTAAGTGCTATTACGCAATAAGTCCAACACTTGTAAAATGGTTTGGAAATCATAAATGGTTCAAAACTTTCTGGAAGAATAGCTTAGACAATATGGTTTCCAGATTAAACAATAATGGCATTGAGAACACACAATATCAAGATAAATACTAATTAGAATGCACAATATTATACCAATATAACAAAACCACTATACCACAGTCGTGTGAGATGGTGGTTTTATTCATCTGGAGTAAATCGCGTCCAAGCTCCAGATATACTTCCTTATTGAGTTTCTCCATTCTTCTACTCTGACCAATTCATCTCTCCATCAGATATTCCCATACTACGGCATTGGGCACAAACATAATCCTTTTCCGCTTTATTTCCGATTTGGTATTTCAAAACCTTATCCCGAAATACAATATATTTCTCATTACTTGCCTTAAAGTCCACAAACCAGTTACCACCCCTGTCTTCATCCGATATCATAACCTTCGACATAAGCTCCGGAAAATCTTTCCTGTCGCTTGTGAAAAAGAGTACCGTCCAATACCTAGGTTTGCCGCCGGTATTCCATAGCTCAATTTTATGTACATTCATGTAATCAATAACGCTGTCGTCTTCTATGCTTTCTTTAATAAGTGTGCCTTCATACAACACTGTTTTCTTATTGTTGATTGCATTATTTCCACAGCTATGGACTTCTTTTACTTCACCTATACTCAAATCATCCTTAAGCAAAACATCCATTGATACATGAAAGATTTCTCCTAGGGTTAATAGTTTTTCGGTTTCAGGCAGGGCAATATCAGCTTCCCATTTTGAAATGGATTGGCGGCTTACATTGCATAGTGTGGCTAGGTCTTCTTGGGTCATGCCTTGGGCTTTTCTTAATTCTGCTATTTTTTCTGATAGTTTCATTACAAACACCTCCTGATTCTGTTAGTATTAGTTTACAGAATAGTGTCGATTATTACCACCAATTTCATGGTTCGTTTTTGCAACTGATGGTTGACTGTTTGCAGATTGTATATTTTTGAAGAAAAATATCTTGACAGTTAGTCAGTGATAAGATATATTATTCAATAATTTAAAATGAAAATGCAAAGAAGAGAAATAGTACATGTTAATCTGATTTCAGAGAGAGGGTGTTTGGTGCGAACCCTTATGACGAATACATGGAAGGCGTCTTGGAGCAGCGGAGT
>JAZQLB010000198.1:0-2420 GCA_045542475.1 Lachnospiraceae bacterium
TAATAGAATAGAATATTTAAAGTGGGAGAATAGCGATGATAACAGAAATCAAGGAAAAATGGGAATACATTCTTGATGTAATTAAAAAAGAATATGAGATAAGTCCGGTATCCTTTAAAACCTGGCTTTTACCTCTTACACCTTATAACATACATGAAGGTGTTCTTTTCTTGCTTATTAAGAATGAACAGCTTGGACAGAACTACATTAACTATATTGAAAAGAAATATAAGATTCCAATTACAGTAGCAATAGCAGAATGTACTAATATGGAATTTGACATACAGTTTATTTTCCCAAGTGAAACAGGTAATATAGATGCTTTAACTAGAGGTAATTCGCCGGCTGGAGATATTTCCTCTAATATAATGGATAACATTAATTTTAATGAATTAGTTGAGAACGCAGGTCTTAATAAAAAATATACCTTCGATACCTTTGTTGTAGGTGATAATAATAACTTTGCTCATGCTGCAGCCCTTGCAGTTGCAGAATCACCTGCTGAAACCTATAATCCTCTGTTTATATACGGAGGAGTTGGTCTTGGTAAGACACATCTTATGCAGTCCATCGGTAATTTTATTATACGTCAGGACCCTACTAAGAAGATTATGTATGTTACCTCTGAGACCTTCACCAACGAGCTGGTTGAGTCTATTAAGAATGATAAGAGTAACAGCAATCAGAAGTTCCGTGAGAAATACCGTAAGGTTGATGTACTTTTAATTGACGATATTCAGTTTATTGCAGGTAAGGAGAGTACTCAGGAGGAGTTCTTCCATACCTTTAATGCCCTTAGAGAATCTAAGAAGCAGATAGTAATATCATCAGATCGTCCTCCTAAGGATATAGCTACACTTGAGGACAGACTTCGTTCTCGTTTTGAATGGGGACTTACCGTAGATATTGCTCCTCCTTCATATGAGACCAGAATGGCCATTTTACGAAAGAAATCAGAATCTGAGAACCTTAATGTTCCTAATGAGATTCTTGAATATATTGCAACTAATATTAAATCCAACATCCGAGAGCTTGAGGGTTCTCTTACCAAGCTTACAGCCTATGCCAAGTTCACTCATAGTGATATAAGCATTTCTTTAGCTGAAGAGGCTTTAAGAGATATTATTTTCCCTAACGAGAGCAGAGATGTTACACCTGATCTTATTATTAAGACTGTAGCAGATCATTTTGGTATTACACCTGCTGACATATCATCTCATAAGAGAAATAAAGAGGTAGTATATCCAAGACAGATAGCCATGTACCTTTGCCGTACTATGACAGATGTACCTTTACAGTCTATTGGAAAGCTTATTGGTAATAGGGATCACACCACTATTATTCATGGTGCTGACAAGATTGCTGATGAATTAAAGAAGAATAATTCCACTAAGGATTTAATTGATATCCTTATAAAGAAGATTAATCCTTCTTAAATTCAACATTGTAAAATTACATTATAATAGGAAGAAACTCATTACAGCTTTGTGTGTAAGTCTTAAAATAATGAGTACAACCCTGTGGATATTTTGTTATTAAATGTGCATTAATGTGGATAATTCTCATAGACTTATTTTAAATTTTTAAGTAGTTGTGGACAACTTTTTGGTTATTCACATTAAAAATCAAGTTTATGGACAAGGTTATCCAATCCTCAAAAGCCCATATTTAAAGGCTTGAGAATGGTTATCAACATATTCACAGCCCCTATTACTACTACTTCTAAAATTAATTATTAATATATACATTGCAATTTTTGGTGAACAAAGCGAAAGGAGTTATTCACACCATGAAAATTATATGTACTAAATCAGATTTACTATCAGGAGTTAATATAGCGCTCAAGGCTATTCCTTCAAGAACAACTATGTCTATATTAGAATGTATACTTATTGATGCTACAGCAGGTGATATAAGATTAACTGCTAATGATATGGAGCTTGGTATAGAGACAGTTGTTAAGGGAGAGATTGAAGAGAAGGGTAAGATTGCCATTGATGCAAAGATATTCTCTGACATTATAAGAAAGCTTCCTGATAGTGAAGTTACTATAGAGACTGATGCTAATTGTGTTGCCAAGATTACATGTGAAAAGGCTAACTTTACTATATCAGGTAAGTCAGGAGAGGATTTCTCTTATTTACCATATATTGAAAAAGATAAATTCATTGAGCTTTCTAAATTTACTCTTAAGGAGGTTATCAGGCAGACTATATTTTCTATTGCTGATAATGACAGCAGCAACAGAATTATGACTGGCGAGCTTTTTGAGGTTAAGGAAAATAAGCTAAGAGTGGTTTCTCTTGACGGACATAGAATTTCTATCAGAAATATTGAGCTTAAGAATGTTTATGATGATATTAAGGTTATTGTTCCTGGAAAAACTCTTATAGAGATTAATAAGATTTTATCAGGTGATG
>JAZQLB010000199.1:0-3302 GCA_045542475.1 Lachnospiraceae bacterium
AGTAAGGAGAAAAATATGAAACACCTAAGAAAGATTATAGCAATGCTGATGTGTACGTGCATGATATTGTGTACATATAATATTAATGTTAGTGCTATGGATTTAGAAGAAACAGAATACTCAGAGTCAGAGACTGTTGCGACTGATACAGATGCAGAGGTTGGAGCTGATTTTGAGTTAGGATATGTTGTTGTTGGAAGTGAGATGGTATCAACCTCCGAAGAACAATATGTATTAGTAGGATTTCTTAACATGCCGGAGGGTGCAATAAGTGATGCTGCTTTAAAAATACATAATACAGATAAAAACGTTGAATATGTAGAATCGGTTGATGTGATATCAGGGGATGCACTCTTGTTCCAGTTTTGCTGTGACGATACAATGTCAGGTAATCAGGAAGTATTGTCGGTAGATGTATATGTAGATGGAAATTTACATACAGTTCCAATTAAGGATGCTGGTGTTGTAGCTAATTTTGGTGTAAATGTTCAGGTTGAAACAGAGCCTGATGCGTGGATATATGACACTGATGTGACAGTTGATATTCAGACTATGGATGGAGTAATGGTTACAGATACTGTAAATACATCTATTACAGCAGATGATGTAGCACAGGCGATAGCAGAGGTTGCTCCAAATGGTAATGTCAAAGCAGGAACAGATGGAAAATTTATTGTTGTTTTAGACCCAGGTCATGGTAACGATGGAGACCCAGGTGCAGTAAAGACATGGAACGGAGTTACATATGTTGAGAGAGATATAAACCTAAAGATTGCTCAATATTGTAAAGCAGCTCTTGAAGGACAGCCGGGCATAACTGTGTATATGACAAGAGAAACTAATGCTTCCGGAATGAGACTTGCTGCAGCAGATGGTGAAGAAATAGGTGAGATTGTTTCGTATGCTGATAGCGTAAATGCTGACATTTTAGTAAGTATACATAACAATTCATCAGGCAATTCATCAGTCAATGGTTCAGAGGTATACTATCCAAATGGAAATTATGATTCATATATAAATGATTTAGGTCAGTCGTTAAGTGAACAGGTATTAAGCAAGCTTAAAGAGTTAGGTTTAAATGCGAGAGGAACATATATAAGAAATTCAGAAACTAATACGTTATATCCTGATGGAAGCTTAGCAGATTATTATGGAATAATCAGACAATCTAAATTATGCGGATTTCCAGGAATAATTATTGAACATGCTTATTTGTCGAATCAGTCAGATGCAGAGAAATATCTTGGCTCTGATGAGGCATTAAAACGTTTAGGCGAAGCAGATGCGGCCGCAATTATTGCTTATTATAAAGAGTGCGGCGAAACAATAAAATCAGACACAGTATATAATGGAGTAGATTATTCCGCAGTTTATAATTTTGAACACTACATGATATTTAATGGTGACTTGCAGGCTGCTTATGGAAATAATCCTAAGTTGGCTTTAAGACATTTTGTACAGTTCGGAATGAAAGAAGGACGACAGGGTTCATCTGAATTTAATGTATACACTTATATGGAGAATTATCCTGACTTAAAAGCGGGATTTGGAACAAATTTAACAGAATACTACATGCACTATATTAATTATGGTAAAGCAGAGGGAAGAGTAGCAGGTCAAGTGCCGGTCACAGAAGAAACAGAGGATACCATAGATTATTCTGCGGTCTATAATTTTGACTATTATATGGCAAAATACGGCGATTTAAGAAATGCGTATGCTAACGATCCTGAAGCTGCAAAGGAGCATTTTATTAAACATGGTATGGAAGAGGGCAGACAAGGTTCGGCTGAGTTTGAAGTATATTCGTACCAGTACAGATACCCGGATTTAAAAGCTGGATTTGGTGATGACTTAAAATTATATTATTTACATTATATAAACAATGGTAAGGCAGAGGGTAGAGTTGGAAAAGCAATGAAGATACCAACAGAGACACCATCGGAGCCGGAGACACCATCGGAGCCAGAAACGCCATCAGAACCAGAAGATTCCAACACAGTATATAATGGCGTGGATTATTCAGCGGTCTATAATTTCGATTATTATATGGCAAAATATGGTGATTTAAGAAATGCATATAGCAACAACCCTGAAGCTGCGATAGAGCATTTTGTTAAACACGGAATGAGTGAAGGACGACAAGGTTCATCAGAATTTGAGGTATACTCATATAGATATAGGTATCCAGATTTAAAAGCAGGCTTTGGCTCTGATTTGAAATTATATTATATGCATTATATAAATAATGGAAAAGAAGAGGGTAGAGTCGGTACAGCAATGAAGATACCAGAAGAAGAGGCGACTGAACCAGAGGAACCATCGGAACCGGAGACACCATCTGAGCCGTCAAAATATGTGACAGAATATAATGGCGTAGATTACGCAAATGTATATAGCTTTGAATACTATACAGCAAGATATGGTGACATAAATGCTGCGTATGGCAATAATCCTGAGGCTGCATTAAATCATTTTGTTAATTTCGGAATGAATGAAGGCAGACAGGGTTCGGCAGAGTTTAGTGTCGATGCGTATAAGAATAACTATCCTGATTTAGCAAAAGGCTATGGCAACAATACCAAAGAGTATTATATGCATTACATCTTCTTTGGCAAAAAAGAAGGAAGAATTGCTAATGTAATGATGTTACATGACATAATGGGTAGTAATACAACAAATGTGTCGCAGATGGTAGCATATTATAATGCCAATGCTACGTATCCTTCTTATTACGCTGGTTCAGATGCCCCTACGATAGAAGCTTTTTGTCAGATATATTTAGAAGAATGTGCTACTGAAGGTGTTAATGCAGAGATAGCATTCTGCCAGTCTATGAAGGAGACAGGCTTTTTGAGGTATGGTGGACAGGTTGATATATCACAGTATAATTTTGCTGGAATAGGAGCTGTTGATGGAGGAGCAAAGGGTGCAACATTTGCCTCTGTAAGAGAGGGAGTAAGAGCTCATGTTCAGCATTTGAAAGCATATGCTTCTAATGCACCATTAAATAATCCTTGTGTTGATCCTAGATTTTCACTTGTAACAAGAAATACAGCACCTTATGTTGAATGGCTTGGAATAAACGAAAATCCATACGGAAAAGGCTGGGCTACAGCAACCAGATATGGATATAGTATACTTAATGATTATGTTGCAAAATTAAAGACATATTAATAGCAAAAAAGCGTCAGAACAGGTCTTGTGATTGTTTTGACGCTTTTGTGGGAGAAAAAGATGCTTTTTAGTTCAATGGTATTTTTATGGCTGTTTTTACCTATAACATTCATACTTTATAGAAT
>JAZQLB010000200.1:0-8226 GCA_045542475.1 Lachnospiraceae bacterium
CCATGTGGCTTAAATTAGCCAGAATGACATTAATCTCTTCAACTTCCTTAAGTTCCAGCTCACGAAGCTCGTTATTAAGCTTGACAACTGCCATTGGCTCAATAAATATAGTTGAACCGGAAGAGGACTGGTCATGCACCATACCTGATACCTGCGAACGGTATTCAGCCTTAACAGGAATACAGTATCTTCCATTACGGGTAGTAATCAGAGAATCCTGAAGATAGGTACGCTGGCCGCCTACAATGGAATTAAGCTCAGAGTGAATCTTCTCGTTAGCAATACGGATATGACGACGGATGTCCTTCAGTCTTGGGCTGGCATCATCCGCAATCTCTTCCTCAGAAATAATGCAGCGGTTAATCTCCCTTGCAAGAGGAGTAAGGGGCTCTATAGCCTCAAACATACTATCCAGACTATCTTTTGTTTCATCATCGGTTTCACGTCTGCCATAGGTCTTAACTCTGTTAGCTACATTAAGCATACTGCTTATACCAAGCAGCTCCATAATACCAAGGCTTGCGCCGATATCCAGTCTCTTAAGTGACATTCCCACATCCTTAAGCCCTGAAAAAGACACACTTCCCTTCTGTACAATTCTATACAAAGCATCAGAAGTCTCCTTCTGCGCTATTCTAATCTCATCTAAATCAATCATCGGTTCAAGCTTACGGCACAGCTCCTTACCCATCTCAGAGGAAGCCTGCTCGGTGAGCATATCTATTATTTTATTATATTCCAAAATTCTTAATGCTTTCTTATTCATAATTCCCTCGCTGTGTTAAAAATCTCTTTATCTTTTTATTTTATCGCATATGTGGGGGAAGTGCAAATATTATTTCGGGTGGCGGGACGGGTGGTGCAGGCATATATGTTTCGTACAGACACGTTCGCACTCCTTGAAAGACGTAGCCTCACTAAGCTCGAAAAGACCTCGCTAAGTGAAGACGTCTTTCAAAAGGTCTGTATGAAACATATATGCCTGCACCAACCATTCCACCGCCAGTCAGTATATCCATTCCAGCCCCTCACCTATATATTGGCGTTCACCACAATGTCAAAATATAAGCAATAACGAGAATTGGTTACGCAGTTCACTCATATGGTAGTGTTATTATCCCTCCTATGCAGAGGCGAATGGATATGATACAAATTTGAATCCGGGGTGCGAAAATGTGCACATCTTTATGGCAGGTAAAAGCATAGTGGAAGGAGCGGCCGTATGTGATTTATAAGGTCCCTTTGAAAGACGTCGTCACTTAGCGAGGTCTTTTCGAGCTTAGTGAGGCTACGTCTTTCAAGGCGCGCGAGCATGTCCTTATGAATCACATACGCCCGCTCCCTCTCAATACACTTCCCGACCATCCACGAACATTTACACATTCGTCACAAATTATTCATATTTTTCACATATAATATTTCCGAAACAATAAATTTGTGCTACAATAGACAAGTATGCAAATATTATTATTAAAGGATGATTGCAGAATATGAGTGAGAATAATTTTGATAATAATAAGAATGATGAATTGCATGGAAATACAGAGGAACATTACGATTTATATAGAGAGAAGATAGTCTCGAATCCGTGGAAGAAGGTTAAGAAGTTTATTAAATACGTGGCAAGGATAATCGGAAGTGCAGTTTTATTCGGTATTGTTGCCAGTGTGGTTATTGCGCTTATATATCCTAATATTAAGAGATTTATGGCAGAAGAAGAGCCGACCACCAGACCGGTAGTGGTAATTCCTACTGATAGTCAGAATGTTGAAAGTACGGAGGACACTAAACAGGAGATAACCGAGTCGGAGGGTGAATCAGAGAGCCATCAGGAGAATGAGAGTATTCCTTTGGAGACTGATACACAGCAGGCTGCGACAGAGGAGAGCAGCACGGCTATAGTGGAAAATGACAGGGTTGAGCTTGAAGCGATTATGGATGATAAGATTAAGTATGCATTTGAGATGTATAATCCGGGTGTGGGAGAGCTGAATCTTATGTATAAGGAGCTTAATTTTGTGCTAAGTGACCTTAATAAAAGTATGGTTACAGTAACAGCTCTTCCTAATGAGAATGCTTTGGCTAATCTGGCATATTCGGCAGGGGCAGAGCTTTCGGGCTTTATTGTGGCGGAGGATGATGATTATTTCTATGTAATGACCTTGTATGATTTTGTAAAAAGTGGAGCTTATACGGCAGTTACCTTTAATGACGGGACCAAGATGGTGGCTGATTTTGTGATGGGAGATAAGACTACCAATCTGGCAGTGCTTTCTTGTGAAAAGTCTCTTTTTGAAGAACTTAAAGCGAATGTTGTGCATGTAGCAGCTCTTGGTAATTCATATCTTGTGCAGCAGGGTGAAGCAGTTCTTCTTACAGGTAATATATATGGTCAGCCTAATGCAGCAGCATATGGAATGATATCTGCTACAAGGAATACTTTAATGGATACGGATAGTAATTATCGTATTCTTATGACAAATATTGCAGCGGCAAATAAGGATTTTGGCATTGTGGCAAATGTCAGCGGAGAGGTTATTGGCGTAATTATTCCTCAAAGAGACGGGATATCCAATATGGTGGTAAGTGCTTACGGAATTTCAGAGCTTAAGCTTTTGATTGGACGTATGGTTAATGGCATTGCAACACCTTATATTGGAGTGCAGCCACAGACAGTTACACCTACCATGCAGTTACTTTACAATATGCCAAAGGGCGTATATGTGGATAGCGTAGAGGCGGACAGTCCGGCATATATAAGCGGAATCCAGAGTGGAGATGTTATTACCGCAGTTAATGGAGAAAATGTAACTAATTTATCAGGGCTTCAAAATATAGTATATAGCCTTGAAGCGGGAAGTGCGGTGGAATTTGCCATAAGCCGTCCGGGCAGGGATGAATACAGGGAGATTGTGATTAATCTTGAATTAAGTGTTGAATGATTGGAGAAAAGTAATGAGATATATAGAAACGCTCCACGAGGGCGAAAGAATAACCAGTATATATATGTGCAAGCAGAAGAATTCTGCGACAACCAAGAATGGTAAGCCTTATGATAATGTTATTTTGCAGGATAAGACAGGTACTCTTGATGGTAAGATATGGGAGCCTAATTCCATGGGAATTGATGAATTTGAGGCTATGGATTATGTAGAGGTTCAGGGTGAGGTGACTACCTTTAACGGAGCTATGCAGCTCAATATCAAGCGTGTCAGAAGGTGTCAGGAGGGAGAGTACGATATGAGAGATTTCCTTCCTACCAGCGAGCGTGATATCGAGGAGATGTATGCTGAGCTTATGGCGCTTAAAAATAAGGTGGCTGATGTACATATTAAGGCATTGCTTGATGATATTTTTGTTAATGATAAGGCTTTGGTAAAGGCGTTTAAGAACCATTCGGCAGCTAAGTCCGTGCACCATGGCTTTGTAGGAGGACTGCTTGAGCATACCTTGGGTGTGACTAAGCTGTGTAACTGCTTTGCTGATAATTATCCGCTGCTTAACAGGGATTTGCTTGTAGCAGGAGCTATGCTTCACGATATAGGTAAGATTAAGGAGCTTTCTACCTTCCCGACTAATGATTATACGGATGATGGACAGCTTCTTGGACATATTATTATAGGTGTGGAATTTATAGGGGAAAGAATTAAAAATATTCCTGATTTTCCACCTAAGATGGCATCACAGCTTAAGCATCTTATCCTGTCCCATCACGGCGAGTATGAGTATGGCTCACCTAAGAAGCCTGCCATTATTGAGGCGTTTGCTCTTAATTTTGCCGACAATATGGATGCGAAGATGGAGACACTTAAGGAGCTTTTATCTACTCCGCAGGCGCAGACCGGCGAGTGGCTTGGTTTCCAGAGAATGTTAGATACTAATATAAGGAAGACTTTATAATGGAAAAGAATGAAGAATATATCGTAAAAATAGAAGATATAACTCATGAAGGAGAGGGCGTAGGCAAGGTTGCCGGGTACGCCCTTTTTATTAAGGATACGGTTATCGGCGATGAGGTAAGAGTCAAGGTAATGAAGACCAAAAAGACCTATGGCTATGCCCGTCTTATGGAGATTATTACTCCATCACCTGACCGGGTGGAGCCAGTATGCCCAATCGCCAGACAGTGCGGCGGCTGTACCTTGCAGGCAATGAGTTATGAAAAGCAGTTAGAATTTAAGAAAAATATTATTCAGAACAATATATGGCGAATTGGTGGTCTTAAAGGTGTGAACGTGGAGCGTGTTATTGGAATGGACAATCCATACCACTACCGTAACAAGGCGCAGTTCCCCGTGGGAACTGATAAGAATGGCAACATTATTATGGGCTTCTATGCAGGCCGTACACATTCGATTATTGAGACTGAACGTTGCTATATTGGTTCAACCATAAATGAAGGAATTCTTGCAGAAATCAAGAAATTCATGCAGGAGAACAACATTCCTGCCTATAATGAAGAATCTCATACCGGTTTAGTGCGCCATGTCCTTATAAGAGTGGGCTTTACCACCGGTCAGGTTATGGTGTGCTTAATAATTAACGGGAAGAAGTTAAAGGCAGCAGATAAACTGGTGGAGGCACTTCGCTCACTTAAGCTGTCACAGGATGAGAAGCTGAAGGCTGCTCCTGTTATTACAAGTATTATGACTAATACCAATACCGAAAAGACTAATGTGATTCTTGGTAAGGAGTGTACTACACTTTGGGGAAAGCCTTATATTGAGGACTATATCGGCAACGTAAAGTATCAGATATCTCCGCTTTCCTTCTATCAGGTTAATCCGGAGCAGACCAAGGTTCTCTACGAGACTGCGCTTGAATATGCGGGACTTACCGGAAATGAGATTGTGTGGGATTTATATTGTGGTATTGGAACCATATCGCTTTTCCTTGCCCAGAAGGCTAAAAAAGTCTATGGGGTTGAGATTGTTCCTCAGGCTATTGAGGATGCAGGAAATAATGCAAAAATTAATGGAATTGATAATGTGGAGTTCTTTGTGGGGAAGGCTGAGGAAGTTTTACCAAGGTTCTATGAGGAGGAGAGTAAGAGGCTTGGCAGGAAGGTTACTGCGGATGTTATTGTGGTGGATCCTCCGCGGAAGGGATGTGAGGAGTCGCTGCTTCAGACTATGGTGGAGATGGAGCCGGAGAGGATTGTTTATGTTTCTTGTGATAGTGCTACGTTGGCTAGGGATTTGAAGTACTTGTGTAATAATGGATATAAGGTGGAAAAGTGCGTGGGGGTGGACCAGTTTGGGATGAGTACGCATGTGGAGACGGTGTGCCGTCTGTCAAGAAAAGCCCAATAAATCAAAGAATTTCGCCATTTGGGGAGTAAAATAGATGTGCGTTTCTGTTTCCGTAGAGTGATGATATAACTGGAGGTTTCCCTCAGGGGATAGGCTTTGGGGAATAGGATATATATATTTTGGCGAAAGGATACTTTTACGCAAAAAGAGGAGAAAGTGCTATGAATAAGAGAAAATTAGTCGTTGTATTATTAGGAATATTTACGATTGGCGTATTGATCTTGCAGTTTTTGATGCATCCTTATTCTATTATAGAAGATATATCAGTGACTATGCTGAGCATAATACCAAGTTTGATTTCTTTTTATTTATTTTCTGCATTTAACAAGGAGAAAGATTATGAAGAAGCAAATCAGATATATGAAAACATAAGAGGTTCGGTAAGATTAAGTAGATCAAATTTTCAAAAGGGTGAGAGGGTGCAAAATGATGAGGAAGAAACCTCTGATATATTGGAACTAATGTTAGCAAATATGAGAGAGATAAAGGATTATTATGTATTGAGTAAAATGCAGGCTAAAAATGCTTTTTTCTTAGCGGTTGTCATGTGTATAACAGGTTTCATATTAATGGGTATATCAATATCTGCTGCTTTTTTTAATACGGATAATTTAATTTCAACTATTGTGCCAGCAATTGGTGCTACTATTGTTGAAGTAATAGCAGGCACTTCGCTGATTGTATATAAAAAGTCGCTGGAGCAACTTAATCATTACTATAATTCTTTACATAATAATGAAAGATTTTTATCAATAGTGAATATAGTAAGCAAAGTTAGTCAGGAAAGACAAGACGAAATGTATTTTGAAATAGTAAGAAGTCAAATTGGAATGATATCAAAAGAATCTCTAATGAAAGAAAAGGATAAGGCACTGGAATAATAGGATTATACTATGGTTGAGAAACATCTTGGATGAGGTAAAAACGTTACCTCACTTTAAAATCCATTGCATACTCTCACTATGCAGTATAAAATCAAAGTTCAGTGGAATGTTGAAACCGTTTTTCTGCTTTCAAAGAAACCTTGATTTTCTGCGGTTTGTGGGATATTAATGAAAGAAAACAGACATATGTTTTTTTTGAATGAAACATTTTAATAATGAGTTGTTGGTGGGTCTCGCTGCATAATTGAATTTTGTTAAAAAGTATTATTTTTGCTAAAATGTATGATGCTTTATGGAAGAAGCTTTTTTCGGCTAGTAATATAGTAGGAGATATGTTTGAATAGTAAATGGTAGAATGAAAAGGTGAGGGTATAAATATTTAGTATAAGAAGTGACTTTTATTACATGTGAGAATTGTGTTTACTAGTAAAAAAAGTTAATGCATGCCGAAAATTAATTAACAAAGGTTGTAATAAGGGAAAGAATGTTTTGATTAACATAAAAATGCCCCCTTTTGTAGAATTTATGAGAAAGGAATTTTAGATGAGAACAATATTATTAAGTTTTCAACCACATTGGTATAGACAGATAATGTGCGGTAATAAAATATTTGAATATCGTTGGCAGTTTCCAAATGAAGAAGTAATGGCATATACATATGTGAGTAAACCACAACAACAGATAGTAGGTTATATGAAGTTTTGCAATAAAATATCCATTGAAGATTTGATGGACCAATATAAAGGCGATAATGTAGTGTTGGTTGAGTTGGCAAAAAAAATGGAGCATAATCGGTTTGTAATGAATGTTTGTGGTTATCAAGAAACACGTCCCATAGAGTTAAATGAGATAAAAAAAGAGTTTCCCAATTTTGTTATTCCGCAGTCTTATTATTATCTTGATAATTTTCCAGAATTATTTGAATATATAAAAGGAAAAGCAATACTTAAAGGGAAAATGAAATTCAATGATTTTCGAAATGTTCAATCACATAGCATAGGAACGGGATTATTGACATAGACATTGGTATGAATGTTGATGTAGAGGTAAATATGTTGATTATTATAGCGCAATGCGCTATAATAGGCTTGGGGATTTAAGTAAGGAGAATTGTCATTATGATTGAAGTTAAAGAAAGAACATTAGAGGGGATGACCTTTATAGATTTATTTGCCGGTCTTGGTGGATTTAGAATATCTCTTGAATCTTTGGGAGCAAAATGTGTGTATTCGAATGAATGGGATGAACCAGTACAGAAAGTTTATGCTGAAAACTTTGGTGATGTTCCTGAGGGAGATATTACTCAAGTTGATGAAAATACAATTCCTGATCATGATATTCTATGTGCTGGATTTCCTTGTCAGGCTTTTTCAATTAGTGGAAAGCAAAGAGGATTTGAGGATAGTAGAGGGACATTGTTTTTTGATGTTGCAAGAATCGTAAGAGCAAAACGACCAAAGATTGTTTTTATGGAGAATGTTAAAAATTTTGCTACACATGACGAGGGAAGAACTCTAGCAGTTGTAAAAGCAACTATGGAAGAATTGGGATATAGATTTTATCAAAAGGTACTAAATGCGGTAGATTATGGAGTTCCACAAAAACGTGAGCGTATATATATGATATGTTTTCGGAATGATTTAAATGTATCAGAATTTTCATATCCAAAACCATTCAAATTGGAACGACATGTTGAAGATTTTCTTTTAGAGGATGAGAAACTAGTAGAAAATTTATATGTGGATCGACCTGATACTTATTATAATGATGTGGTCGATGATCATTACAGTAATAAATCAATAAAATTAGGAACTGTAAATAAAGGAGGTCAAGGGGAACGGATTTATAGTATAAAAGGCATTGCGATTACATTGTCAGCATATGGCGGAGGAGTTTTTGCAAAGACGGGTGGCTATATGATAAATGGTAGACCACGAAAATTGCATCCTAGAGAGTGTGCTAGAATAATGGGGTATCCGGATTCTTACAGAATTTCTCAAAGTGCGAATCAAGCATACCAGCAGTTTGGG